>NZ_DASTTN010000028.1:0-52652 GCF_035760125.1 Flavobacterium sp. | reverse complement strand
TTTTATTAGATTTAAATCTTAAAGTTTAAAGACAGATAAGCTATAAACTTCGCTATTTGACAATTATTTTTTTTTACAAATGTACTACATCGATTTCGACTCCTATGTACACGAGCGCTTTTTTTAATACTTTGAATCCCATTTTCTCAATAGCCATTTGATAATTTTCCAATTGATACTTATATTTTGGATTAGGAAGACCTGTTTTATAGTCCAATAAAAAAACTTCTTTTGCCTTATTTATTACTATTCGGTCTGGTTTGACTGTACCACCCTCTTTTTGGATAATCGTTTTTTCGTTCAAAACTTCATTCCCTTCCGCAAAATGTTCCACTAAATCTTGATGATTCACTATTTCAATAATAGCATTATAGACTATATCCTTTTGAAGTATTGTAATCAATCCATTTTCAATCGCTTTATTAATTGCCAATTCCAGATCTTTTTTTGTTGCAATAAATGAAAGTATTTCGTGTATCACATTACCAAACTCAATAGCTTCCAATTGATGCGTTCCCCACATCAATGCTTCCCTTTGGGCAATTTTTATATTTTTAGGATTCAACACTTCCGAAACTACAGGTATATTTTTGGAAGTATCAATATGTTTTTCTTTTTCAGATAACTTAGCCGAATTACCAAATTCATATTCTAATTGATTTTCATTGTAAAGCCCTTGTTTGATTAAATATTTCATAAAAAATGAAGCCATATTACTTGGATATTCCCCATCTTTCCTTGGTTTTATATTTTGAGAAATAACATATAATTGCTCTTCGGCTCTAGTTAAAGCGACGTACAATACATTAATGTTATCCAACAATTCTTCCTGCTTTTTCAGGTTATAAACAGTAGAAGCTTCTTCTCCAAATTCTTCAATCGCGCTACTATTATCCACAAGTACTTTTGGCATATCAAAATCTTGTTCTTCCGAGTTAAGCCATAATTTATCTTTCGGTTTTCTATTATAATCTTCTTCAGCAAAAGGCATTATTACAAGCGGAAATTCCAATCCTTTTGATTTATGAATGGTCATAATCCGAACCGCATTTGTTCCTTCTGGAGAAGGAATACTAAATTTCTCTGAGTTTTTATCCCAATAATTGAGAAAATCTGAAATTCCAGCCTGATTACGAACATCCCGTTCGAGAACAATGTCAAGAAAATATTGGACATAAGCCCCTCCCGTCCCTGAAGTGGGAACTTGAGCAACTTGTTCTTTTTCATTTGAAAGGAATTTTGAAACAATAATTTCAACCGCTTCGTACAATGATTTTTTTCTAATATCTTGAAATGAGAGTTCTATATTACAGTTTTCAAGCCATTTCTCGAAAGCTACTTCCTCTTTCAATTCCATTCCTTTGGCTATAAAATCATGAACAGGTAAATCTGCTTGTTTGTTTTGTGCCAAATATTGCAAAAAGTTGGCCTTTGATTCCAAATCCGAACTATTCTTCAAATATTTTAAAATGTAAATAATCAATCGAACTTCGGTAGCGTTTTGAATCATCAATGTTTCAGAGGACAAAAGTGGAATACTTTGTTCTGTTAAATAATTGGCGACAGCAATTCCCTGACTTCTTTTTCGAGTCAGAATCACAATGTCTTTATATTCAAAGCCTTCTTTTACAACTTTTTGAATAGTATTTAATGTCGCCAAAACGTACAAATCCGTTTTATCCAATACATCTTCATCCTCTTCTGAAGATTCAATTTCTGGTAGAAAAGAAATATTTACATAACCACCTACCTTATTATTTATCTTTTGACGACTGTGGTTTTCGTATAAATCTTTATAATCAGCATTACTAAATTCATTGGACAATAATTGAAAAAAGCCATTATTGAATTCGATTACTTGAGAATAACTTCTGTAATTTTTATCTAAATGTTCTAATTTTTTCTCAGGATTACTGAACGGATTTTGATCTTTGCTCAACTCAATAAACTGCTCGGCTTTACCACCACGCCAACGATAAATAGATTGTTTTGGATCACCAACGATCATTAAAGTCCCCTTTTGTCCAGAATCATCTTGACCCGAAAGCGCATTATCAATAAGTGGAATCAGGTTTTGCCATTGCATCTCGGAAGTATCCTGAAATTCATCAATAAAAAAGTGACGGTAACGTTCTCCCAATCGTTCATATATAAAAGGTGCAGGCTGATTTTGGATTTCGCGGTGAATAATCGCATTGAACTCAGAAATCGAAAGTACATTTTGCTCGTTCTGAATTTTTGCCAATTCATTACTAACAGTATTTAATAATGATAAAGGTGTGATATTCTTCAAGAAGGCTTTATAGAAATTTCTCTTTTCGAAGTTTTTGTAAATTTCTGAAAGACTTTTCAATAAATCAGGGATAATGTTCTCGATTAGCGCTCGGTCTTTTGCCGTTTTATTAATGGCAATATCTTCGGACTCATGAAACATCTTGTTTTTAGAATTGAATTTTCCATCTGCTATACTTTGAAGATGATTAGGAAAAGTTCCTCTGGAAAATGATTTTAAATCAATTGCATTTTTATCAATTAGCAATAACAATTCACTTGCAAGGTTTGCATTTTCTTTTTCTAAATCTTTACAAACTTGAACTAATTTTTCTTTTACAGCAATAAAATCACTGATCGATTTGTCGTGAAAATGAGTAATTTCATTTCGGTTATTTTCATTCAGCACTAATTTGCCCGTTTCCAAAATTTCTCGCGAAATATCCCAAGATTTATCATCATCGGTTTTTTCCATCGTGAAATCGATGAGTAATTTAGTCAAGGTTTCATCTTCACCTGCTTGTGCAATAATCGCGTCAACCGCTTCGATTAGTAGATTTTCGGTATCTAGAGTCACCTCGAAAGTCATAGGCAATCCTAAATCATGAGCAAAAGCACGAATTACTTTGTGGGTGAATTTATCTATAGTGGATATATCAAAAGCAGCATAATTATGAATAATGTGCTTGATGATTTGTTGTGATTTGGTTTTAATTTGAATTATTGAAAGTCCTGTATCTATGGATAAGTCCTGCATTAAATCCGAAGCTTTTGCATTAGGTTCGTCTTTGGCAAATTCAGACAAACTGCCTACGATTCGGCTTTTCATTTCGTGCACCGCTTTGTTGGTAAACGTTATGGCAAGAATATTTCGGTAAGCATCATTTTTGTTTGCGGTAAGAATGATCTTGAGGTATTCTTTTACAAGAGCGTATGTTTTTCCGGAACCTGCAGAGGCGTCGTATATGGCGAAAGAAGGTCTTTCCATTTGAATTTTAGATTAACGATTTTAGACTTCTGATTTACACTTAAGATTATTGAAATCGTAAATGCCCTAGCCCCGATAACAGTGAAAATCCTTTTCTTTTTTTCTTTAAAAAAGAAAAGATTGCAACGAATAGCGGGAAATAGCTCCTAAAAAATCACATTATCATTTTATTTGATGAAATTATAACGAAATAGAATTTTCAATTCCAAAGTTAAATGTTTAATTTTGAATAAAATATTTATAAATCATTAAACAACTATATTATGGCTTTTGAATTACCACAATTACCTTATGCGTATGACGCATTAGAACCTCATATTGATGCTCGTACAATGGAAATTCACCATTCAAAGCACCACAATGCTTATACAACAAATTTGAATGCAGCTATTGCTGGAACTGATTTGGAAGGAAAAACAATTGAGAATATCTTAATTAACCTAGATAAAACTAATGCTGCAGTTCGCAATAATGGTGGTGGATTTTACAATCACAACTTGTTTTGGACTGTTATGTCTCCAAACGGTGGTGGATTGCCAACAGGTGAATTGTTAGCTGCTATCGAAAGTTCTTTTGGGACTTTTGAAGAATTTAAAGCAAAATTTGCTAAAGCAGGAGCTACACAATTTGGTTCTGGATGGGCTTGGTTATGTGTGCAAAAAGGTGGTAAACTTGACGTTTGCGGAACTCCAAATCAAGATAATCCATTGATGCCAGAAGTAGGTTGCGGTGGAACTCCAATTTTAGGAATGGATGTTTGGGAACATGCTTATTACTTACATTATCAAAACAGAAGACCAGATTATATCGAAGCTTTCTTCAATGTGATTAACTGGACAGAAGTATCTAGACGTTTTGCTTTAGAGAAATAAGAAGAAAGATAATAAATCCATACATGATAGACGAATAGACTGAAAAGTTTGTTCGTCTATTTTTTTGATCTATATTTTTTTTCTATTCTCTCAATTCTATTATGTTTTTGGGACTTTATTCCAATAAAAAAGGTGAAATGTTACTTTCACCCTTTTTGCCCCAAATCTACCATAAACTTAACCTACTAAAAATTATGGTAGTCAAATATACATTGAAATAAACTGTTTTAATATTATTTTCGTTGAATACCCTAAATACTCGTTTAATTGTTAATTTACTAATTATCAGTAAATTAAATTTTATTTTTTTAAAATAAAAAAGGTGAAATGTTACTTTCACCCTTTTTGCCCCAAATCTACCATAAACTTAACCTACTAAAATTATGGTAATCAAATGTACGTCGATAATCACTTTATTGAAAATATTTTCGATGAATGTCGCAAATATACGACTATCAACTAATTTACTGATTTTCAGAATATTTGACTTGTTATTTTACTCTTAATTTATTATTAAAAAAGTAAAACTTGATTTTATTCCAATAAAAAAGGCGAAATGTTACTTTCGCCCTTTTTGCCCCAAATCTACCATAAACTTAACCTACTAAAAATTATGGTAGTCAAATATACTTTGAGATTTGTTCTTTTTAAAATAAATTCGATAAATATCCAAAATACTCGATTATTAGCTAATTTATTGATTCACAAAATATTTAATAACTTTCAAACAAACTATTTCGCTGTCAAACTTATATTATAGAACCTAAAACTTGACTTTATTCCAATAAAAAAGGTGAAATGTTACTTTCACCCTTTTTGCCCCAAATCTACCATAAACTTAACCTACTAAAATTATGGTAGGCGAATATACTTTGAGATTTACAACTTTGAAAATAAAGTCGATAAAACACACACAAACCCGTTTAACGGTAAAGTGAATTAATATGCCCTTGCATCTTTTCCTTCATAAAAATTCATGAAAGCCCTGTTAACCACACGATTACCTCCTGGAGTAGGATAATCACCGGTAAAATACCAATCTCCTAAATTTTTTGGACAAGCAACATGTAAATCTTCAACTGTTTGAAAGATAATTTTTACTTCTGCCTTAATTTCAGGTGAACTTAGCATTTCGGCTATTTTATCTGAAATCTCTTGAGGTGCAAACGGCTCGTATATAGCGGTTACATAATTCACAACGTCATTATCGTGGTAGTCTTCCTGAGCTTTACACTTAGCATAAACTTCATCAACGATATGGTATAAGTTTCTTTCTTTTAGCAACTCTAATGCTGCTCTAAAGGCAACAAGCCCTTCCAGTTTTGCCATATCAATTCCATAGCAATCCGGAAATCTTATTTGTGGTGCTGAGGAAACAATTACAATTCTTTTTGGATTTAAACGATCCATCATTTTGATAATACTCATTTTAAGAGTTGTCCCCCTTACAATACTATCATCAATTATTACAAGATTATCTGTTGGTTTAATTACTCCATAAGTCACATCATAAACGTGAGCCACCAAATCATCTCTACTACTGTCTTCGGTAATAAAGGTTCTAAGTTTAGCGTCTTTTATGGCTACTTTTTCGGTTCTGATTTTTACAGAAAGTAATTTTTCTAAAGAATCAACTGTTAATGTGTCTTTGTTCTCAAGAATAAAATTTTTCTTTCTTTGATTCAAAAAATCTTGAGCCGCTTCCACCAACCCGTAGAAAGAAGTTTCAGCTGTATTTGGAATATAAGAGAAAACCGTATTGTCAGTATCACTATCGATAGATTCTAATACTGCCGGCAAAATAAACTTTCCTAAATTCTTTCTTTCCTGATAGATTTCGGCATCACTTCCTCTTGAGAAATAGATACGTTCAAATGAACACGCTTTTTTAACGGTTGGTTCCAAAATCTGATTCATAGAAACTTTTCCGCTTTTCTTGATAATTAAAGCGTTTCCTGGTTCGATTTCCTGAACGCTTTCAAAAGGTACATTAAATACAGTCTGAATAACTGGACGTTCAGAAGCAACAACGACTACTTCGTCATCCTGATAGAAATAAGCTGGGCGAATTCCTGCTGGATCTCTGAAAACAAATGCATCTCCATGACCTAATAATCCAGCCATTGCATAACCTCCATCTAAATTTTTTGCTGATCTTGCTAATATTTTTGCAATATCTAAACGATCTGCAATAACTGGTGAAGCTTCTCTTTTAGAATAACCCTCAGCTTTACAATCTTGGTATAATTGCATCACTTCTTTATCTAAAAAATGACCAATTTTTTCCATTACAGTAACTGTATCGGCCATTTCTTTTGGGTGTTGACCCAATTCAACTAGATTCTCAAAAAGTTCTTTAACATTCGTCATGTTAAAATTCCCTGCCAAAATCAAGTTTCTGTGCATCCAATTGCTTTGACGCAAAAATGGGTGAACACTTTCGATACTGTTTTTACCAAAAGTTCCATAACGTACGTGTCCTAAAAACAATTCTCCTATATAAGGAATGTTAGCTTTTAATTCTGACATATCATCCGCGTATTCTGGATGGGCTGTCATTTCTTCGTTTATTCTATCATTTATTTGTTTAAAAACATCTTGAATCGGCTGTGCATGATTGGAACGCACGCGACTGATGTATCTCTCTCCAGGCTCTACATCCATTTTAATACTTGCAAAACCAGCACCGTCTTGACCTCGATTGTGCTGCTTCTCCATCATCAAATACATTTTTTGGATACCATAGAAAGCAGTTCCGTACTTTTCTTTATAGAATTCAAGGGGTTTTAAAAGTCTAACTAAAGCTATTCCACATTCGTGTTTTAAAGCGTCGCTCATTGTTTTATTGTTTGTAGTTATTGGTATTTAATGATGTCTCAATTATTATCATTCTAATCAAATACGATGCAAATTCGTACTCTTTCTTATAAATATTGACTGTACTAATTAAAAAAAGCCTCATATAGAGGCTTAAGAACTTTATAATTCTATTTCAAACTGGGTCAGAGACTTGAACTGTTTCAATCTTGACACCACTTCTTCTTTATCTAAATCAACCATTCGTTCCGTTCCAAATTTCTCTACACTGAAAGAAGCTAAATTGGAACCATGAATTATTGCATTTTTCATATTATCAAAAGAAACATTTTCGCTCTGTGTAATAAATCCTGAAAAACCACCTGCAAAAGTATCTCCTGCACCAGTTGGGTCAAAAACCTCTTCTAATGGTAGTGCCGGAGCAAAGAAAATTTCTTCACCATGAAACAATAAAGCTCCATGTTCTCCTTTTTTGATTACCACATATTTTGGTCCCATTTCGTGAATTTTTGCGGCTGCCTTTACCAAAGAATATTCTCCTGAAAGTTGACGGGCTTCTTCATCATTTATTGTAATGACATCTACTCTTTTGATGATTGCCAATAATTCTGGTAAAGCACAATCCATCCAAAAGTTCATGGTATCCAGAACCACTAATTTTGGTTTTGTTTCCATTTGGTCCAAAACACTGCTTTGTACTAATGGATGCAAGTTACCCAACATCACAATTTCGGCTTTTTTATAGTCTTGAGGAACTTTTGGTTGAAAATCGGCCAAAACATTAAGTTCTGTAACCAAAGTATCCCTTGAATTTAAATCGTTGTGGTACAATCCGCTCCAGAAAAAGGTTTTACCTCCTTTAACAACTTCGATACCTGAAATATCAATATTTCTATCTGTCAACAAATCTAAATATTCTTGCGGAAAATCGTCGCCAACTACAGAGACTATAGCTGATTTTACATTGAAAAAAGAAGCTGATAGCCCTATATACGTTGCTGCTCCTCCTAAAATTTTATCTGTCTTTCCAAAAGGAGTTTCAATTGCGTCGAAAGCTACTGTTCCAACAATCAATAATTTATTCATTAGGTGTGTTTCGAATTAGGGTGCAAAGATAGTCCATAAGTTGCAATATTGCAAAGGGTCAGACTATCAAAGTTTTCATAAAAATTTACCTTCTTCTTTTTCATAAAAAGCATCAATAGATAGTTGCTTTTGCATGGAAGCCATAACTGCTAATTCGTCGCATCTTTCGTTTTGGGGATGATTATTATGACCTTTAATCCATTTGAAGTCTACTTTGTGTTTTCTGTAGATCACTAAAAAGCGTTTCCATAAGTCGGGGTTTTTTTTTCCTGCAAAGCCTTTCTTCTCCCAGCCAAAAACCCAATTTTTTTGCACAGCATCTACGACATATTTTGAATCCGAGATAACCAAAACAACTGTATTCTCTTTTTTTAATTTTTCTAAACCCACAATAACACCTAGCAATTCCATTCGGTTATTGGTTGTATATCGAAAACCCTCGTAAAATTCTTTTTTATAGGGTTTGCCAACCCATTCCATAACGACTCCATAGCCACCATTTCCTGGATTGCCTTTGGCAGCGCCATCCGTATATATATGTACGTCGTATTCCAAAGTATGAAATTAGAGGTTAGAAGTTAAAAGCTTTTCAATAATCTCTGGAAAATATTTTTGTTCCAATGTATGGATTTTGACAGCTACCGATTCTGGGGTATCGACTTCTGAAAGAGCAACACTTTCTTGAAATATAATATTACCTTCATCATAGTTTTCATTTACATAATGAATGGTGATCCCTGTTTCTTTTTCATTATTTTCGATTACAGCTTTATGAATATGCATACCATACATCCCCTTTCCACCAAATTTTGGTAATAGTGCCGGATGTATATTTATTATGCGATTTGGATAGGCTTCAATCAAATTTTCTGGAAATTTTAATAAAAAGCCAGCCAAGACTATCAAATCAGGTTGAAAATCATTAACTTTTTGTAGTGTTTTTCCTAAATTTAATTCTTCTTTTGAAAAAATAACGGTTGGAACAGCTAATTTTTTTGCTTTATCAAGAACAGTTGCATTTGAATTATTTGAAAAAACCGCCACTACAGTTCCAGTAGATCTATTGCCAAAATATTTTATAATATTTTCAGCGTTAGTCCCCGATCCAGAAGCAAATATCAGTATTCTTTTCATAATTCATTTTTTAAAATTTATGCAAAAAAAGGAATAAAAAACGAAAATAAATAGATTTAAGAAATCTTTGTTGAAATAAATTTTATAAATTAGTACACACATTTATTCACTAAATAGTTGTTTTAAAATAAAGTTGTTTTATTTTTGCCAACAAATTAAATTCTAAAATTAAAAGATTATGTCAGACATTGCATCAAGAGTAAAAGCGATTATCGTAGACAAATTAGGTGTTGACGAAAACGAAGTTGTAACAGAAGCAAGCTTCACTAATGATTTGGGAGCTGACTCATTAGACACTGTTGAGCTTATTATGGAATTCGAAAAAGAATTTGATATCCAAATTCCAGACGATCAAGCAGAAAACATCGCTACTGTAGGTCAAGCTATCTCTTACATCGAGGAAGCTAAAAAATAATAATGACACACCCGATTTCTAAAGTTTTAAAAATTTAAGAATCGGGTGTTATTATTTGATTAAATTAATTTTTCGATTGAACTTCAATCAAATTATATTTGCATTATAATACCCATGTCTCTTTTAGTTACTTCTTATAGTATAGAAAGCATGGGCTTTATTTGTTAAAAGATAACAAAAATAAAAACGTTATGGTTTTAAGAAGAGTTGTTGTAACAGGCCTTGGTGCTCTTACTCCCATTGGTAACAATATTGAGGAATTTTGGAATGGTCTAATCAATGGTGTTAGCGGAGCAGCTCCAATAACCTATTTCGATGCTTCAAAGTTTAGAACACAGTTTGCCTGTGAAGTAAAGAACTTCAATGTTGAAGACTTTATAGACAGAAAAGAGGCAAGAAAAATGGACCGTTACGCGCAATACGCGATGGTTGCATCAGAAGAAGCTGTAAAAGATGCCGGTTTCGATTTTGACAAAATAAATAAAGACAGAGTAGGTGTTATTTGGGGTTCAGGAATTGGAGGATTAGAAACTTTTCAAATAGAGGTTCTTAATTTTGCCGCCGGAGATGGTACTCCAAAGTTTAATCCTTTCTTCATACCAAAGATGATTGCAGATATTGCAGGTGGTCTAATTTCAATGAAATATGGACTTAGAGGCCCAAATTTTACAACGGTTTCAGCTTGTGCATCATCAACAAACGCAATCATTGACGCTTTCAATTACATTAGACTAGGTCATGCAGATGCAATAGTAACCGGTGGTTCAGAAGCAGCTGTAACAATTGCTGGAATGGGAGGTTTTAATGCTATGCATGCCTTATCAACCAGAAATGACGATCCAAAAACAGCTTCTAGACCGATGGACAAAGACAGAGATGGATTTGTGTTAGGTGAAGGTGCCGGAGCATTAATTCTAGAAGAATACGAACACGCTGTTGCACGTGGAGCAAAAATTTACTGTGAAATTGGCGGAGGCGGAATGTCTGCAGATGCTTATCACATAACTGCACCACATCCTGAAGGATTAGGGGCTAAAAATGTAATGTTAAACTGCTTGAGAGATGCTGGTTTAGAACCAACTGATGTAGACGGTGTAAATATGCATGGAACTTCAACTCCTCTTGGTGATATTGGAGAATCTAAAGCAATTCTACACGTTTTTGGCGAGCACGCTTACACAATGAATTTGAATTCAACAAAATCAATGACTGGTCACTTACTTGGTGCTACTGGAGCTATTGAAGCTATATCTTGTATTCTTTCATTAAAACATGGCATTGTTCCTCCAACAATCAATCATTTTACGGATGATGAAAATATTGACCCAAAATTAAACTTTACTTTTAACGTTGCTCAAAAAAGAGAAATGAACGTTGTTATGAGTAATACATTTGGTTTTGGCGGCCACAATGCTTGCGTTTTGGTAAAAAAATTAGATTACAAAGCATAAATGCGTATACTTAAAAAAATATTCTCAAAATCCCGTTCTCTAGAAGACGGGATTTTTTTTGATGCTATTCAACCTATACTGGGCTTCGACCCTGTAACCTTAGAATGTTACAAAAAAGCATTTACACATCGCTCATCCAATCGTATCGACTTAAAAGGAAACCCAATCAATTACGAAAGACTTGAATTTTTAGGAGATGCAATGCTAAGTTCCGTAATTGCTGCTTATTTATTTAAAGAAGCTCCACTTGGAGACGAAGGTTATTTAACAAAAATGCGCTCTAAAATAGTTAGCAGAGAACATTTAAATGAATTAGGCAAAGATTTAAATTTAATCCAATTTGTAGAAAGCAAAGTACCTGTTCATCATTTTGGAGAAAACATACATGGTAATATATTCGAATCTTTGATTGGAGCCATCTACTTAGACAAAGGTTATGAATATTGCGAAAAATTCATTCAAAAGAGAGTAATCATTCCTTATGTTGACATTGCGCGACTAGAAGGAAAAGTAATCAGCTACAAAAGCCTTGTTATCGAATGGTGTCAAAAAGAGAAAAAACAATTTCACTATGACATCTTTGAAGACAATGCTATTGATGGCCAACGTTTATTTGGTGTAAAACTTAGTATTGATGACAAAGTAATTGCAAAAGCCAGAGCTACTTCTAAAAAGAAAGCAGAAGAAAAAGCATCTCAACGCGCTTACTTTGCATTTCAAGAGAAAATTGACAGAAAATAACTATTCTACTATCAATACTACATCGTTTTCGTTAATAAAATATCAAAATCATAGCCACCAAGCAACCTTTTGCTACAATAGAAATACTATATTTACATCTTATTTTTTAATGAAATGGCAATTCATAAACTGGATTTTGGCGAATTTGACGAAATAGATTATAGTCTTATTGCTATTCATACTTCATTAGAAGATTACCGATTGGCTTATTTTATCAATCAAAAACTTCATGTTAATCTGAATAAATCTATAAAAGAAATTCAAATTACAGTTAAGGAAGGAGAAGCTCATTTTTCTAGATTTCATTATTATGAAAAGAAAAAAGAGATTTCTTGGGATTTGATACAGAATAAAAACGAAGTCATTCAACAACAAAAAGAAGAAAATCAGAGTTTATTTTCGAATGTAAATTTAGAAGTTGCCACAAAAGTGTATATGCTTCCTGAATTTAAAAAAGTAGATTACTTTTTAAAAATAGAAAATAGCGATGAGAATTTGAATCTTTTAAAAATACAGAATGAATTGAATACAATAGACAATATAGCAACGATATATATTGTTGACACAAATAAAATAAAATCTAAAAACAATTTAATTTTTTAATACAAATGCATACTAACAAAAAGACCAAAATTGTAGCCACACTTGGGCCTGCATGTAGCACACGAGAAATCATAAAAGACATGATTGAAGCAGGTGTAAATGTATTTAGAGTAAATTTTTCCCATGCTGATTACGAAGACGTAAAAAATAAGATAAGCATTATTCGCGGTATAAACGAAGAATTTGGATATACTACCGGGATTCTAGGAGATTTACAAGGGCCTAAACTACGTGTTGGAGTAATGGAAGACGGAGTTGTTGTAAATGACGGTGATTTAATCACTTTTACAACTGCAGAAGATATAATTGGTACTTCAAAGAAAGTATTCATGAAATACCAAAACTTCCCTAATGACGTAAATCCTGGAGAAAGAATATTACTTGACGATGGAAAATTAATTTTTGAAATCGTTGAAACCGATAAAAAAACAGAAGTTGTAGCGCGTGTTATTCAAGGTGGTGAATTGAAATCAAAGAAAGGGGTAAATTTACCAAATACAAAAATTTCATTACCTGCAATGACCGAGAAAGACGTTGCAGATGCTATTTTTGCAATTGAGCAAAAACTAGACTGGATTGCTCTTTCATTTGTAAAAACACCAAGAGATTTACAAGATTTACAAGAGTTGATTGCAAAACATTCCGAACATAAAATTCCAATTATAGCCAAAATCGAAATGCCAGAAGCATTAGAAAACATGGATAGAATTGTTGCTTATTGTGATGCTTTAATGGTAGCCAGAGGAGATTTAGGAGTTGAACTTCCTGCTCATGAAGTGCCATTAGTACAAAAAGAATTAATTCGCAGAGCTAAAACAGCTAGAATTCCAGTTATTGTTGCGACTCAAATGATGGAAACGATGATTACCAGTTTGACTCCAACTCGTGCTGAAGTAAATGACGTTGCGAACTCTGTGATGGATGGTGCAGATGCAGTAATGCTTTCTGGAGAAACTGCTACTGGAAATTATCCCGTACAAGTGATTCAAAAAATGACTCAAATCATTGAAGCTGTTGAAGATTCTCCACTTATCCAAGTTCCTCAAAACTCTCCACAAGTAAGAACAAACCGTTTTATCACTAAAACAATTTGTCAACATGCAGCTATTATGGCCAATGCTATCAAAGCAAAAGCAATTTGTACTTTAACTAATAGTGGTTATACTGCATTCCAAATTTCAGCATGGAGACCTTCTGCTCACGTTTTGGTTTTTACTTCTAATAAAAGAATTTTAACTCAACTTAATTTATTATGGGGAGTAAAATCATTTTATTACGAAAAATCAGTTAGTACTGATGATACTGTTACAGATGTGAATAACATCGTGAAAGAAAAAGGATATGTGAAAAAAGGTGATTTCTTAATTAACTTAGCTGCTATGCCTATTTCGGAAAAGGGAATGGTAAACACCTTAAGAGTTTCTGAAATAGAATAACTTTTAGTGTATCAAAATATAAAACCGTCTTGTATCCTTAAAGATTCAAGACGGTTTTTTATTTAAATTTTTAATTATTTTTACAGGAAACAAATCCAACCTTAATGAATCGCTTTTCACTGTTTCTTATTATTTCACTTCTATCATTTCCTTTATTTGCTCAAAATAATTCAAATAATCTATTGCTTGAAATAGACAAAACTATTGAAAACAATTCCTATTATACACAAAAGAAAGAACACGGAATTGCCCAACTTAAAGCGCAATTAAAACACAACATTGATCCTGAGCAAAAATATAAGATTACGCAAAAACTGTATAATGATTACCAATCGTATCAATCCGATTCGGCTTTGGTTTATGCCCGAAAGAATTTCCAAATAGCGGAAAATCTGAATAATCCTGAAAGATTAAATCAGGCAAAATTTAATCTCGTTTCCATTATGGGAACATTAGGCATGTACAAAGAAGGAATCGATGTACTGAATGCCATTACTATTACATCTACCCTCAACTTAAAAGGTTCTTTTTATGGTGTTAGTAGAGTAATTTATGGTCAAATGGCCGACAATGCTTCTTCTCAACAAGAAAAAGAAAAATATCTTTTGCTTTCAAAAAAATACCGAGATTCCTGTGTGAATTTTTACCCCCACAATTCCAATCCATTTATTATTGCAAAAGCCGATTGGTATTTAGATAATAAAAAACCCGAAGAAACTCTTGACTTATTACTTCCTTTCTTTCCAAAAATTCAACAAAATGATCCTAATCGGGCTATAATATCTTATATCCTTTCACAAGCCTACAAACAGAAAAAAGATAGAAATCAGGAAAAAAAATGGCTAAGTATTTCGGCTTTATCCGATTTACAGTTAGCCAAAAAAGAATATATTTCGCTTCGATCATTGGCCTTTCTACTTTATGAAGATGGTGATATTGATAGAGCTTACACTTATATAAAACGTTCTCTAGACGATGCTGTTGTGTGTAATGCCCGCTTACGGACTTATGAAATATCAAAGATGCTTCCCATTATCAGCGAATCATATCAGCAACAAAACGAAACTAACAGATTTCAATTGGTCGCGTTTTTAATTAGTGCCAGTTTTCTAGTGCTCATATTACTTGCCCTTTTGTTTTTACTCATTAGACAAATGAAAAAATTATCTAAAGCAAAGAGCGATTTAAGCTTGGCTAATAATAAACTTTCTGAATTGAATTCTGAATTAAACACTTTCAATGAAAAACTTAATCTGTCCAATAACACTTTGACGGAAGCCAATTTTTTAAAAGAAATATATATTGGTCGCTACATGGACCAATGTTCTGATTATTTAGGAAAACTGGATGAATACCAACGGAAACTAAATGTATTGGCAACTACGGGAAAACTGAATGATTTGGTAAGCGCAGTAAAATCAAAAGAATATATTGAAAATGAGTTAAAGGAATTTTATGCAAATTTTGACAAAACCTTTTTACAACTCTTCCCTAATTTTATTCATGATTTTAATGCTTTATTAATCCCGGCAGATGTCATTCAGCCAAAAGAAGGCGAACAACTCAATACTGAATTAAGGATTTTCGCTCTCATTCGTTTGGGAATAAAAGACAGTGCCAAAATTGCTGTATTCCTCAGATATTCCATTTCCACTATTTACAATTATCGTTCGCAACTCAAAAACAAATCGGCTGGACCTAGAGATGAATTTGAAGAAAAAGTGATACAAATTGGAACTGGAAATAAATAAATTCTTCTTCTGGAATTTGCATAAATTGCATTTACATCTTTATTCAAAATTTATAGTTTTGTTTTCCACCAATTTTCTTAGCTGGCATTAGTTCGCGTGAGGGATTGAAGTGGAGCTCTTTTTTTATCCCATTTTTTTGGGATAAAAAAAAGCGGGAACGGAAAGCCCGACCCGAAGTTTTTACGGAGGGTCACGCCCAAATGAAAATGTAATTATTTATAAAATCAAGCCAAATTTACTTTTGACATAAATTTCTGTTTACTTTACCACCACTTTTTTTTAATTTAAAATATTTACAACTTGTTGATTATAAATATTTTAAATTGTATTTTTGAAATTACAATCTACTTTTTTAAAACAATTGAATTTTTTAAACTGTAAAGCATCTACTTTTACTTTCACGAAAACGATATATCCTTTTTACAATTAATAAATCGATTTCGTCAAAAGTTATTCAAAAAAATCAATCTCTAATTTATATTAAAAAATGAAACATTTACTTTATACAGCTCTGTTCTGTTTGTTGGTTTTGCAATATGCGAATGCCCAACAGTTGAAATCCCCGAATGGAAAATTCATTATGGAATTTACTTTACAAAAAGATGGAACTCCAAGTTATAGTTTAAACTACAAAGACAAAACTGTTATAAAGCCAAGTAAATTAGGTCTTGAACTTAAAAACGATAAAAAATCTTTATTGAATGATTTTACAGTAATTGATGCCAAAACAGCCACTTTTGATGAAACTTGGAAACCGGTTTGGGGAGAAGTGGAAAATATCAGAAATCAATATAATGAATTGGCAGTTACATTAAATCAAAAAGATACTGATAGACAAATCATCATTCGTTTTCGATTGTTTAATGATGGTTTAGGTTTTCGATATGAATTCCCAACCCAAAAAAACTTGGTTTATTTTGTTATAAAAGAAGAGAGAACTCAATTTGCAATGACAGGAGACCATACTGCTTATTGGATTCCTGGAGATTTTGACACTCAAGAATACGATTACACCACTTCGAAATTATCTGAAATAAGAGGCTTAACTGAAAAAGCGAAAACTGAAAATTTATCGCAAACTTCCTTTTCACCAACTGGTGTGCAAACATCTCTTATGTTGAAAACAAATGACGGATTGTACATCAATTTACACGAAGCCGCATTAATCAATTATTCTTGTATGCACTTGAATTTGGATGACAAAAATATGGTATTTGAATCTTGGTTAACTCCAGATGAAAAAGGAGACAAAGGATATATTCAAGCACCTACACATTCTCCTTGGCGAACAATTATCGTAAGTGATGACGCTAGAGAAATACTGGCTTCAAAAATGACTTTAAACTTAAATGACCCTTGCAAAATTGAAGACACCTCTTGGATTAAACCTATAAAATATGTTGGTGTTTGGTGGGAAATGATTTCTGGAAAAAGTTCGTGGTCTTACACAGATGAATTCCCGTCGGTACAACTTGGTGTTACTGATTTTTCTAAAGCAAAACCAAACGGAACACATGGTGCAAATACTGCAAATGTTAAAAAATATATTGATTTTGCTGCCGCTAATGGATTTGGAGCTGTGTTAGTTGAAGGCTGGAATGAAGGTTGGGAAGACTGGTTTGGTCACTACAAAGATTACGTTTTTGACTTTGTAACTCCTTACCCAGACTTTGATGTTAAGGGATTGCACGAATATGCAAAATCCAAAGGTGTAAAAATGATTATGCACCATGAAACATCTGGTTCGGTTCGTAACTATGAGCGTCATATGGATAAAGCTTACCAATTCATGAAAGACAATGGATACGATGCCGTAAAAAGTGGCTATGTAGGTAGTATCATATCAAATGGTGATAATCATTACAATCAATTTATGATAAATCACTATCAATACGCAATAGAAAAAGCCGCTGAATATAAAATTATGGTTAATGCCCATGAAGCGGTTAGACCAACTGGTATTTGCAGAACTTATCCAAACTTAATTGGTAACGAAGCCGCTAGGGGAACAGAATACCAGGCTTTTGGTGGTTCAAAACCTAACCATGTAACATTATTACCTTTTACTCGATTAATCGGTGGACCAATGGATTATACTCCTGGTATTTTTGAAATGGATTTAAGCAAATTTAGTCCCAACAATAAATCACACGTAAACAGCACTATTGCCAATCAATTGGCATTATACGTAACACTTTACAGTCCGTTGCAAATGGCTGCAGATTTTCCAGAACACTACAATAAATTTCTGGATGCATTCCAGTTCATTAAAGATGTAGCGGTAGATTGGAGCGAAAGCAACTATCTGGAAGCAGAACCAGGACAATATATAACCGTAGCTAGAAAAGCAAAAGGAACAAACAACTGGTTTATTGGGAATGTAAATGGATATGAACCTCGTACTTCGAACATAAATTTTGCTTTTCTGGAAAAAGGAAAAAAATACACAGCCACTATTTATGCTGATGGAAAAGACGCTAATTATAAAACAAATCCACAAGCATATATCGTTCGAAAAATACAGGTGACAAATACATCCAAACTTTCTCAATTGAGTGCTGCCGGTGGTGGTTATGCAATAAGTATCGTTGAAAACAAAAAATAATAATTTATTCGAATTCCTGACAGAATAAATAACCATTAAGAAATTAAGGCTCATTAAGAATCAAAAACTTAATGAGCCTTAATTTTTATGCTTTATAACCAAACTCTTTATTTATCGCCGAAAATCTGAACATCGTCGACTTGAAAAGCACCGTCCAAAGCAAGGTTTTTACCCGAGCCAACGTACTTGAAAGCAATGTTTATTTTCCCTGTATAGGTTGACAAATCCACTCCGCCAGAACCCACAAACTGGTACCAAGGTGTAGCTTGTTTAGGCAATACAACTGTGAGCGGAACCCAAGTGGCTTTGGCAATATTCAAGCCATCAAAATCATTAGAGACATATACTTCGAGCGAATTTAAAGGAGAATCCACATCCAAATGATGCTGTGCCGTTCTAAAAGTAAGCATTTCATTGGTATGTAGATCCATATCAATTTTTGGAGAAATCAGCCAGGCTATATTTGATGCTACTTTGGTTCCTGTTGTATTAAACTCCGCATATCCATTTCCTGCGTACATAGTCCCAAGCCAAAACTTTGTTCCTTTTTGCACCATATTTGACCAGCCCGGAAGATTGAGTTTGGTATTGGTTTCGACACTTTGAAAGTTTTCGGAAAAGAATGGAACAGCAGCAGTTCCTGTAAGCGCCACATCTTTTTCAGAACGTGCCAATAATTGATAGTCAGAACCAAACTTGGTCAAAACTCCTCGCACTTTTCCAGTTCCGTCCGGAACAATTTTATCAGCAAAATCGGCAAAACTACTCGTACGAAACAGCACTTGATTCCCTAATTTATCCATCAGACTCCAATTGGTTCCTCCACCAACATCATTGGATTCCTCATAATAATGGCGTCCAATAGCATCTTTTGTAAATTGAACTTCCGACAATTCCACCAGTGTATTGATATTCGAATCTTTTAACAAATCAGCAATAGAAATAGACCTAACCAGAAGCTCCTCACTTACCATTGTGCAGGAAGCATTCAATACATTTTTATAATCGTTTGGAGAAATTCTACCAACACCCCCTTCGTTATACGTATTAACATAGATGCTCCCAATTCGCATCCCGCCGAAGTAAATATCCGTATATTGATTTTTCAATTTGATATAAACTTTATTACCCAGCCTAAAATCAATGTACGTATTTGAAGCATCCACCGGAATACTAAAACCCATCGCCGGAGTTGTCGCTGTCTCCAAAGTTTGAAACGAAATCGTCTTGAAAAAATTCCCTCCCTCATCACTGGAAACCACATACGCTTCAATAATATCATCGTATGTATATTGTGTGACTATTGAACTTGTGCTGGCACGCACTTCTTCAACGGTTCGATTTACTATCAAATCGGGTTGAGTGCAAGTAAATTTTGGCACATCAAATTCTTCTTTTACACAGCTCCCAAAAGTCATTGCAACTGCTAAAAAAATAGTATGTAATTTTAAATTCATTTTTCTTTTGTTTAAAATTTATAAATTGATGTACAGGTTTACAAAATACGTTCTCCCGTAACCATAAAAATATTTGTTGCCAAAATTGGGTGTTCCACTCGAAACATCTTGATTGAGTTGCCTAAAATTTGCATTTCTGGCTTGTTCATATCCTCCAGTTTTATAGCTAAAATCCAGAACATTATTTATAGTTGCAAAAAGCCCAACATTCTTTCCCTTTATTTTCCAGGATTTCCCTCCTGAAATGTTTAGCAAAATAGTAGGATCAAATTCTTCTTGCTTCAATAACTCTCTAGCTCTTTCTTCTGAAGCTTCAGGAAAATTGAAACCGCTTGCAGGATTTTTATAAAATGTAGCCGTTCTAGAGATTGGCGAAATATCTATAAAACTATTAGCCAAATAATTAATATTGGTACCAACCCACCAATATTTGGGGTCTCTATATTCGATCCCTAGAGCAAATGCCTGTTGTGGCATTCCAGCTTGATGGTAATTTTTTAATGATGAAGTTCCAAAATCGAATACTGGATTGGGATTTTCAGTAGTAGCCTGAGCATCATTGGTTATGGTGACATTTGGATTGCTTTCAAAAGTAAACTGACCGTAAGCTGCCGAAAAACTAGTCATTAACGTTGGGCTTAATTGGTATTGAAAGCTGAATTCCGCACCTACATTCTTCTTGTCCAAATGTGTTAAGGTCTGGCTCACAAAAGCATCGGTATTAGCATATCCTGCCCCATCATCAAATATTCCCTCGGCATAAAAGAAAGATGTTTGTGTAACGTTTTTTATTTTGGCATAAAAAAGAGTCAGACGGGTTTGCCATTTTGGGGTCCGATAAAAATAACTCGCATCCAAACTGCTTATGTTTTCATTTTCTAAACCAGCAACAACCGAATTGTTCAAACGGGAATTAGGAAATGTATTCCGAATTGTGGGCGCATTAGAAAGATAAGCTCCATTAAAATTTAACTGCTGTTTCCCCGAAATTTTAAAAAGCATTCCGCCTTTGAAACCAAAGTTCTCAAATTGAACTTTCTCACTTTCTCCAAAAGAATTGGCTGGATAAATCCCATTTTGAAACAAACCTTCTCGTTGATAAGTTGTGCTTATGAAATTTTGAGCCAAATAAAAATCGACTTTGTCGTAAGTAAATTTAAAGTTGGTAAAAAGGTTTAAAGTATTGGCAACATAATTAAAGTTGTATCCATAAGTATCTCCCTCCACAACTTGCCTGTCGGGATGGTTCAAATCTGATTGCGCCTGATTTCCATTATAAAAAACATCAATATCGTCAAAATACAAACCTCCCAATAAGTCTGTCAATTGTTGGTAATTATGGGATTTTAAATGGCTGTAAAAACCTCCAGCAGTCAAGTAAAGATTATCGCTTATTTGTGTATTGAAGTTAGAATTGGCTGTTATCGTTTGGTCGTCCGTTCGGTCTTCATATAAAACATAATTGCTTTTGGCTGGAATATATTCTGTTATTCTCCCGTTGGTGTCCAAAATTGGAGTTTGATTCGCATAATACAACGCATTCCAATCAATTTGATTATTCTCTAAAAACTGTTCTTTGCTTTTCTCGGCATTCTCATAATCGGGAGTAAATTCTCCTGAAAACTCCCCATTATCAGGAGCATACATCGAACTGTAATAGCTCGGCATCTTTCTATAATAAGTTGGATCAGGGCTATTGCTGTTTTGGTAATCAATATTACTGTTTGTGATTTTTCCAAATTGATAGGTCAAACTTGAATTCAGCGTTGAATAATCATCGATAGTACAAAAATGGTTCAGCATCAAGATAGGCTCCTCAATGGTTTTTATTCTGGCGTTTCGCTTTTTGCCATCTTGCCAACCCCAATACGAATTGTAGTTGTAGCTTGTTAATTCAGTAACTTCTGCAGTATTTGGCGAATTTTTGGCTCTGGAATTAGGCGTGTAGAATCCGGAGAAATTCAGTGAATTGCGTTCATTTATTTTCTTTTCTACACTAATAAAACCGGCAATTGCATTATAATTTGTTCCTTCAAAATAGCTCTCCTCAGCCCATCGGGTTCCTGCCGAAACCACAAATGCCCAACCTTTATTATTCATTCCGGAAGCATAAGTTCCCATCATTCGCCAATCATAATTAGTATTGGTCCGCGAAAAAGATAAAATCGTTCCCGGTTTGTAAATCGAAGCTCGGGTATTGATTTCCTGAGTTCCCAAAATGCCCCCAAAAGCATAATCTGAAGGAAAAGAACCCACAGTAAATTCCTGATTCCGAATCACATTATTCAATCCTCCCCAATTCCCCCATTGTGGTCTTCCGTCAAACAGTTTGTTCATTGTAACACCGTTGATCATCGTCGTCGCATATTGGCTGTCCAATCCCCGAATCCTAAACCGGGCCTGTCCCCAATTGAAAGCCGCAGCTTGCTGAAAAGCATCTCTGGAAGATTGCAAAAGTCCCGACGTACTTTCTGAGCCGCTGTTGTCATCACTTAAATCACTTTCGAGTAGCGTGATTATACCCGTTTGTTGCTCCGAAGTTTGATTATCCTCTAATGGAATAGCTCCCAAATCCAACATTTGGTCCTTAGTAACCACAACTGGCAATATCACATCCTTAAATCCTTGGCTGCGCAAAAGCATCAATTGATTTCCGGCTACAACAGCATAAAAACTAAAAACACCATCACTTGAAGTGAGTTGCATCAACTGCGTGTTTGCAATCGTAACCACAACATTTTCTAATGGTTTTTGAGTTTTAGCATCGATTATTTTTCCCTTAATTCCTGTTGGTTTTTGGGCAAATAAAAAAGACATTTTCAATAAAAAAAGCATTCCTAACCAAAATTTACCCATACTTGTTTTGTAAACATTTGGAATACGTTGCATGCAAAACACAACGCATCCAAAAATTAGATTCGTTTAAAAAAAGGATAAAATGTTTTTGGGAAAAATAAGCGATAAAGCCTAAATCAAATGTGGCATCTTAGTTTTCAATCGAATAAACTAATCATTCGATTAAAACATAGGCCGCAAACTTAAGAAAAAAACTATTAATTAATATTTAAATAGTCTCTATTTTCTTAATTATAACAAAATCAAAGAAATAATTTAAAATTATAGATCTAATCAATAGCCTTAATTCGGCTAACCATAAAAGCGATGAAAAAACCGAAAATTCCAATAAAGGCGAATGAGAATCGCAAACTAAAAAGTTCGGCAATGTAGCCTATAACGGGCGGTCCCATCAAAAAACCAAGGAAACTAACACTTGAAACAGTGGTCAAAGCTTCGCCGGTAGGGATTGTTGGGTGTTTACCTGCAATACTATATAAAGTAGGTACAACTGTAGAAACTCCCAAACCAATAACCATAAAAGCAATTGCGGAAGGGATTATATAAGGAAACGCAACCGCTGTGAAGAAACCAGATGAAATCATAATTCCACTAATTTTCATTACTGTTTTTCGTCCAAATCTATTAATCAATTTATCTCCAAAAAAACGACCACTTGCCATCATAATCATAAATGAAGTGTAGCCTAAAATTATTAAAGCTCCTGGTGCTTTGACTATGTCTTTAAAAAAAACACCACTCCAATCAAACATAATTCCTTCACTGGCCATACTACAAAATCCAATAATTCCAAGTGAAACTAAAGTGGCATCTGGTTTACTAAATCCTTTTTTCTTCTCTGTTTTAATGGGTTCTTTGGCCTTAATCAAAAATTTAAAATTTAATGCAATCAACAAAAATGCAATAAAAGCAACGATTAGGAAATGGGTATACGTACTGAGTTGTAATGCCAACATTCCCAATCCTACCAATGCACCTGTAAATCCGGCCAAACTCCACATCCCGTGGAATGAAGACATAATAGTTCTTCTAAAAAGTCCTTCTGTATAAACGCCTTGGGTGTTTACAGAAATATTAGTGAGGTTACCAAAGATTCCGAAAGCATATAATCCAAGAGCCAATTGCCATGCGTTTTGAGCCAGTCCCAAATTTGTTAAACTCACCGCATACATTATAATCGCAAAAGGCAAAATCCGATGGCTCCCATAACGCGTAACCAATTTACCCGAAAAATACATCATCGTTAATTGTCCTACAGGCAAGGCAAAAAGAATACTTCCTAACTGACCATCGCTTAAGTTCAATGCTGATTTTATCGTTGGAATACGACTTGCCCATGTAGCAAAACACAACCCCATAGCAAAATAAAACATTGATACCGCCCATCGAATTCGAACCAAATAAGACGCTTTAGCATCTCGATAGTTTTTCTTGTATTTGCCCTTGGCCTTAAATCGACCTAAAAAGTTTAAATCTATCAAAATAATTGTTTTTTGGGAATCCTTTGTGTCAAAAGTACGAAAAGAAACAATCCAAAGACACAAACCCCTCCTCAACAATAAATTATAACGTTATTGTTAGAAAAAACAGCAAATAATCCCCTCAAAATAAGAAACATTTACTTCGTCAGTTCGCAAAAGCTCGTGTGGAGGTGCCACCATTAGAAAAAGGGACCAACTCAGCATATCGCTTAGTCGGTCCCTTTCCCTAATGCTGTCGGGCTATCCGCGCTACTTCGGTAGCTAGCTCCTATCCCTCACCCAAGCGTAAACCAAGATATTGAGTGTTAAAAACATCATTTTTTACAACATAATAACTTTTCCTAGATTATTACTTTCTAAAGCAGCTTCAATAATTTGCATCACCTGCAATCCTTCTTTAGCCGTAACCGGTTCTTTGGCATCATTAATAATTGATTGATAAACACCTTCAAAAAAATCATAATAATTGCCCTGCAATGTTGGGATTTTCTCTTTAATAATTTTATCATCGATCACTGTATGCAACAATCCTTCATAACCAGGAGCTTCTTTCCCCCAAGTAGTAAGATTTGGTTTCTTTCCTAGTTTCAACTCATCTTCTTGCACATCGCCTCGAGGTTTCAGAAAAGAACCTTTTTTTCCGTGAATAACATAGGCAGGATTGGCTTCCCTAACAAAAAAACCAGCTTTCAAACGCACTCTAAAATTCGAATAATAAAGCAAAATATCAATCCAATCATCTACCAATGAATGTTCACGAGTCACACGAATATCAGCAAAAACACTTTGGGGAAACCCAAATAAAAACAATGCTTGATCAATTAAATGCGGCCCTAAATCCTTTAGAATTCCAGCACCAGAATTGGCAGTTTCTTTATGCCCTTTTGGACTCAACAACGGATTATAACGATCAAAATGAAATTCGGCTTCCACTAATTCTCCCAACACTTTATCGGAAACAACCTTTTGTACTGTTTTAAGGTCGCTGTCCCATCTTCGATTCTGAAAAACCGAAAGCTTCAATCCTTTTTCTTTGGACAAATTCACTAATTCCTGAGCTTCGGCAACAGTAGTGGTAAAAGCCTTTTCTACCACAGCATGCTTTCCTGCAAGCAAAACTTGCTTAGCATATTCAAAATGAGTTCCGACCGGCGTATTTACAATTACCAAATCAATATCATCCTGAAGCAATTCTTCAATAGTTGCATAACTTTTTACATTTGGATAATCCAATTGAATTAATTGCTTGCTTCTTTCCCAAGAACCAACCAATTCAAATCCTTGATGAAAATCCAAAAAAGGAGCGTGGAAAACTTTTCCAGACATTCCATAGGATAATAATGCGGTTTTTATTTTTTGCATGTTTTATTATTTTTTAAATTTAATGCTTACAAGTCTCAAAAAGAGTTTGTAAAAAAGTCATTAAGAAAGAGTCCTATCTCATTTTAGCTCTGTCATATTGCTTTGGCCATTGAACATCAACTCCCAATTCTTGAGCAAAAGTCAAACCTAAATTTGGGTTTCTCAATGACTCTCTGGCAAACAAAACAAGATCGGCTTTACCGCTCGCTACAATAGCTTCGGCCTGTTGTGAACTAGTAATCAAACCAACAGCTCCAGTCAAAATTCCCGTTTCTTTTTTAATTTTTTCAGCAAAATGAACCTGATAATTAGGACCCAAAGGAATTTGCTGATGAGACACCAATCCGCCTGAAGAAACATCAATTAAATCGACTCCTTTCTCTTTTAGAATTTTAGAAAGTTGCACTGATTCTTCAGCATTCCAACCACTGTCAGCCCAATCTGTAGCAGAGATTCTTACCATTAAAGGAAACTCTTTGGACCATTCTGACTGAACCGCTTGTAGCACTTCTAAAAGCAATCGTATACGGTTTTCAAAAGAACCACCATACTCATCCGTTCTGGCATTAGATAAAGGAGACAAAAATTGATGCAATAAATAACCGTGTGCTGCATGAATTTCAAGTACTTGATATCCTGCTTTCTCAGCTCTTCTAGTTGCCAATTTAAAATCGGCAATTACTTTTTGAATTCCTGCTTTATCTAATGCTGTTGGGGTTTGTTCATTATCATGATAGGCAATTGCACTTGGCGCAACAGTTTCCCACCCGCCTTGATTTTGAGCTAATTTTTTATTGCCATACCAAGGAGACGAAACACTGGCTTTTCGACCTGCATGAGCCAATTGTATTCCCGGAACTGAATCCTGGCTAATGATAAACTTGGTGATAGACTGCAATTTTTTGATGTGATCATCGCTCCAAATACCTAAATCACTAGGAGAAATTCTTCCTTCTGGAGAAACAGCTGTAGCTTC
Source organism: Flavobacterium sp. (assembly GCF_035760125.1). GTDB lineage: Bacteria > Bacteroidota > Bacteroidia > Flavobacteriales > Flavobacteriaceae > Flavobacterium. The sequence continues at coordinate 26,350 of NZ_DASTTN010000028.1, read as the reverse complement.
CTGAATAACTAAACCCGAACCACCCGTAGCTCGACTTCCAAGGTGTACCAAATGCCAATCATTGGCAAAACCATCTTCCGCCGAATATTGGCACATGGGTGAAATTGTAATTCTGTTTTTGAGTGTGATGCTTTTTATTTGTAATGGAGAAAATAATTGTGAAGACATAAATACAAGTGTATTAATGTTTTAAGCCAAATTGCATTAAAACAAGATTTTTATGTAGTAAAGTTATTGCACTAACTTTAAAATAAAAATGAAAAATGCATTAATTAACAAACATTTAAAACGATCCAAAAAAATATAGCGCAAATAATAAAATAGAAAATAGTACTTTTGTCCGTCATTAAAGAACCGAAAATTAAAAAATGGAAATAGTTATCAAGCTTTCTCAATTTTTATTGAGCTTATCATTACTTATTATACTTCACGAATTAGGGCATTTCATTCCTGCAAAATTATTCAAAACCAGAGTCGAGAAATTTTATTTATTTTTTGACGTTAAATATTCCCTTCTAAAAAAGAAAATTGGCGAAACCGAATACGGAATTGGTTGGCTGCCTCTTGGCGGTTACGTGAAAATATCCGGTATGATTGACGAAAGCATGGACAAGGAACAAATGGCTCTGCCTCCACAACCATGGGAATTTAGATCCAAACCGGCTTGGCAACGTTTGATTATAATGTTAGGTGGTGTAACAGTCAACTTTATACTTGCTTTCATCATATATATAGGTATGGCTTATGCTTATGGAGATTCCTATATTGCAAATGCCGATATGAAAGACGGTCTTTTGATCGAAAATCAAGCAATGATTAATGCCGGATTCAAATCTGGCGATAAAATAGTAGCTGTTGATGGTGAAAAAATTGTACGTTTTGACAAAGAAATAAGCTCTAAAGTTATTTTGGCTAAACAAGTGGTTATTGAACGAAATGGCGTGCAAGAAACAATTAAAATGCCAAATGATTTTGTGGATCAATTGTCAAAATTCGAGAAAGCTCCATTAGCTACTATCAGAATCCCATTCGTTATCGGAAACGTACCTGACGAATCTTTAAACAAAGACCTTAAAGTAAAGGATATTCTTTTGTCTCTAAATGGGCAAACAACAAAATATCTTGATCAAGCCAAAGTAATTTTAGAAAACAACAAAAACAAAACCATTACAGCATTAGTTTTGAGAGATCAGAAACAAGTAGCTGTAAACGTAAAAGTAAACAATGAAGGTAAATTAGGCGTTCAACTTGGTGGTTTGGGTCTTGAATCTTTAGAAAAATTAGGTTATTACAAAATTACTCATCAAAAATACAGTTTCATGGAATCGATTCCTTTTGGAATTGAAAAAGGGAAAGACCAATTGGTGGGATATGGAAAACAATTAAAAATGATTTTCAATCCAGAGACTAAAGCTTACAAACAAGTAGGTGGTTTTAAAGCCATATTTGACATTTTCCCAAGTTCTTGGAGCTGGGAAGTTTTCTGGAGCATCACAGCAATATTATCCATTATGCTTGGAGTTATGAACTTATTGCCTATTCCGGCACTAGATGGAGGTCACGTAATGTTTTTATTGTTTGAAATCGTGAGCGGTAAAAAACCAAGTGACAAATTCTTGGAGAATGCCCAAATGGTTGGTTTTGTATTACTTATCAGCCTATTGCTTTTTGCTAATGGAAACGATATTTATAAAGCGATTGTAGGCAAATAAAAAAGAATGTTATTTTTGCTTTTTTTGTTTGCTACATTTAAATTTAATCCTATATTTGCACTCGCTAAAAAGAGCAACAACTTCCTCCTTAGCTCAGTTGGTTAGAGCATCTGACTGTTAATCAGAGGGTCCTTGGTTCGAGCCCAAGAGGGGGAGCAAACTTTTTTTAGCAAACATATTTACCTTTAAGGTGATTCCTCCTTAGCTCAGTTGGTTAGAGCATCTGACTGTTAATCAGAGGGTCCTTGGTTCGAGCCCAAGAGGGGGAGCTTAATAAAAAGACTATCAGTAATGATGGTCTTTTTTTTTATTTACAATTCTTTTTAAAACCTCTTCAATATTTAAGAATTATTCAAAAGCTCGTTATGAAAACGAAATTGCATGAGGGATGGAAATGGCATCCTTTTCTTTTCCTCCTTTAGAAAAAGAAAAGATATAATGGACAGCCCGACCCTTGTGGTCATGCCCAAATTATAAATAAACTCCACAACACCTTGTTATGGATACAAATTAGAATTTCTTTCTGGAAAATCTTATGTCCTCAACATCGAAACAACTTAATGATTAAGATATTAATACTACTTTCATTTGAAGTTTGTTTAATAAATTACTAAATTGGTACTCAACTAGTTTGTGCAATTTATAGAAAAACGTTTTTCAATATTTTCATAAACTAAAGCACTTCAAAATGTAAACTTATTTGAATCATTAATTTTCTCCGTTATGAAAAGACTCTCTATTCCTTTCGTGTTTATAGCATTGATTTTTTCTTTGATATGCTGTCAAAACAACAAATTATCAAATAACGACAACAATCAAATCGATGGTCATCCCGCTTGGATAATGCAAGGCAATATTTATGAGGTCAACGTTCGTCAATACACACCCGAAGGAACTTTTAATGCATTTGCAAAACACCTTGACCGATTAAAAGCAATGGGAGTCCAAACGATTTGGTTCATGCCTATTAACCCTATTAGTAAATTGGACAGAAAAGGCTCTTTGGGAAGCTATTATGCCGTTTCAGATTATACCGCAATTAACCCTGAATTTGGAACAATGGATGACTTTAAGAAATTGGTACAATCCATACACGATAAAGGAATGAAAGTATTAATTGATTGGGTACCAAATCACACCGGCGCTGACCATCGATGGATTACACAACATCCCGACTTTTTTGTAAAAGACAGCTCTGGAAAACCGGCAGTCGCATTTGACTGGAACGATACGAGACAATTAAATTACAAGAATCAAGTATTGCAAGACAGTATGGTTCGCGCGATGAAATACTGGATTGAAGACACTGATATTGATGGATTCCGATGTGATGTTGCCTGGAACGTTCCAGCTTCTTTTTGGCGTAAATCGATTCCGGAATTAAAAAAAATGAAGAATGTCTTTATGCTTGCCGAAGGAGACAGCACTTATCTTCCTAAAAGTGGCTTCGATGCGGTTTACCCTTGGCACATGTTTAAAATGATGGAAAAAGTAGCCAAAGGTGAAAAATCAGCACTTGTCTTGGACAGCATCAATACCGAAAATGAAACTTTATATCCCAAAAATACGATTCAAATGTATTTCACAAGTAATCATGATGAAAACAGTTGGAATCATGCCGATTTTGGAACCTTTCCAGGGGTTATTCACGAGCCTTTTGCCATATTTACACAAACTATGAAAAACAGTGTCCCCCTAATTTACAGCGGACAAGAAGAACCGATTTTAAGGGCATTGAAGTTTTTCGACAAAGACCCCATGACGTTTAAAAATTTTCAAAGAGAGAAATTCTACAAGACATTGCTGAATCTAAGAAAAAACAACGAAGCCCTTTCCGCTAATGCCTCCTTCAAAAAAGTAAACTTGGGAGACGACAAAGCGATTTATGCCTATGTAAGAGAGAAGGGAAGTAAAAAAGTTTTGGTTATTCTTAATTTTTCTGCAAGCGAACAGACGATATCCATAAAAGACGCTACTTTGACAGGAAAAGCACATAATATTTTTAAAGGAAATGAAGAAACTTTAAGCTCCAAAGAATGGAAAATGAAACCTTGGGGTTATGAAGTTTACGAATATTAATTTCTAAAAAATCAAACCCCTATGAAATTATACTTGTCTATAGCCTTGTTTTTTATTTCGCTTCTGGGATTTTCACAAGATGTGTACCAACCTAAAAAATATGTCGAATTACAACATCCTGAATGGAGCAAAAATGCGACAATCTACGAAGTAAACATTCGACAGTTCACTCCAGAAGGCACTTTCAAAGCTTTTGTAACCCATTTGCCAAGATTAAAAGCTTTGGGCGTAGATATTATTTGGCTCATGCCTATTCATCCCATTGGCGAAAAGAATCGAAAAGGAACTTTGGGAAGTTATTATGCCGTGAAAGATTATTATGGCGTGAATCCTGAATACGGCAGTTTAGCCGATTTGAAGGCCTTGGTAGATAAAATTCATGCGATGGGAATGCACGTAATTTTGGATTGGGTTGCCAATCATTCGGCTACAGACAATGCATTAGTCAAACAACATCCCGATTGGTACATCAAGGACGAAGCAGGGAATTTTGAACCGACACCTTGGCGCGATTACGATGACATTATAGATTTTGATTACCAACAACCTGGAATTCGAAAATACATGACCGATGCATTGAAATATTGGGTTAAAGAAACCAATATCGATGGTTACCGCTGTGATGTCGCAAGTTTTATGCCTTTGGATTTCTGGGAAAACGCAAGAAAAGAACTCGACGCGATAAAACCGGTATTTATGCTGGCCGAATCAGAAACATTTGATTTACACCGAAAAGCTTTCGATATGACTTACGCCTGGAGTTTATGGGATTGCCTACATAAAATAACCACTCAAAAAACGACTATTCAAAGTCTTACCGAAGGATATATCGCAGAGCACGTGAGCATTTTTCCCGAAGCTGGTTATCGAATGGCTTTTTTAGACAATCATGATAAAAATTCATGGGAAGGCAATGTGTTTAAAAACTTTGGCGACGGACTAAAACCATCCATGGTTCTAATAGGAACCATTGACGGTATGCCTATGTTGTATAGTGGTCAAGAATCGGGGCTGGATCGTTCTCTAAATTTTTTCGACAAAGATCCCATAACTTGGAAAGAACATGAAAATGGTGCTATTTTCAAAAAATTATTTGAATTGAAACACCGCAATCAAGCGCTTTGGAATGGCGATTGGGGAGGAAAAATGGTTCGCATAAAAAACAACCAAATGTCAAATGTGATTTCATTCTCCAGAACCAAAGGCAAAGACAACGTAATTGTAATCATTAATTTCAGCGACCAGGCGAAAGAAGTCATTTTAGAAAACGAATACCACAAAGGAAAATACACAGAATTGTTTACATCCAAAAATTATGAATTTAGTGGTAAAGATAAATTACAGCTGACTCCTTGGGGATATTTGGTTTTGGAAAGAAATTAATTTAATATAGTCAAATCAATTTATTCAAAAAATATAGCGCATTATGTCCCGCCCTAAAAAAGCTATCAGAAATGATGGCTTTTTTTGCACTCTAAACTCAACTCCTTTTATCCAAAAAATCCAAATCTTAGCTTATTATCTTAACCTCCAAGATGGACTATAAGAGATTGCTCCATTCTTTGCAAAAACTAACACTAAAAAAAAACCGCTGCCAAAACTACAAGATACCCACTATCAAATAGCTATGTTCTCAAAAGTCAATTTAGCGAATGCGAAATCAAAAAAAAATCCAAACAAAAAAATTAGATTTATCAAAAAAAGATTGGCTAAAAAAGAAATTGACATAAATTATAAAATAATCACACCGATGTCGATTTCAGTGATAATAATTTAATAATTTAGTCCTAAACACGGCCCAAAAAGCCATATTATACCAGAATATTAATTATTTAATACTGAGAAATATGATGAAATTGATGCCACAGCTAAACCCAAAAGGGTGGGACGAAATGTTCTCGAATGAAGGCGTTAGAGATTCTTACGCTCAGGTCCTTCAAACGTTACAAAATCTAAATCCTGAAAGTCTAAACGACAAACAGATTCAGGCTTCGGACTTGTTTATGAATCAAGGTATAACATTTACAGTTTATAGCGACAATAACCAAGGAATAGAAAGAATTTTTCCGTTTGACATCATTCCAAGAATCATCACAAAAGCCGAATGGAGCGAAGTGGAAACCGGAATCAAACAAAGATTAAAAGCCCTTAATTTATTTTTAGAAGATGTTTATAATGGACAACACATTATAAAAGATGGTATAATCCCAGCTTCATTGGTAGCGTCTTGTCCTCATTATATACAAGAAGTTCATGGGATAAAAGTACCCCATAATATTCATGTGCATATCGCCGGAATTGATTTAATCCGAGGTGCAAAAGGAGAATTCTACGTACTTGAAGACAACCTGCGATGTCCCAGCGGTGTAAGTTACATGTTGGAAAACCGTGAAATTACCAAACGAATTTTTCCAGATATGCTTACCTCCAATAAAGTAAGCATGGTAGGAAGTTATCCGATGATATTTCACAATATATTGGTTTCGTTATCCCCACGAAACGTATCTAATCCCAACGTTGTTTTACTTACACCGGGAGTCTATAATTCGGCTTATTATGAGCATACTTTTTTAGCCAGACAAATGGGAATTCCACTTGTGGAGGGAAGAGACTTGGTGGTTAATAACAATAAAGTCTATATGAAAACTACTTCGGGATTACAACAAGTGGATGTTATTTACCGCCGTTTGGACGATGAATATCTTGATCCGTTGGTTTTCAAACCTGAAAGCACACTGGGCGTACCAGGACTTATTAGTGCCTACCGTCATGGAAATGTGGCCTTGGTAAATGCTGTTGGCAATGGCGTTGCCGATGACAAAGCGGTCTATGCCTATGTCCCAGATATGATAAAATATTACCTTAACGAAGAACCAATACTTAAAAATGTTCCAACATACCAAATGGAAAACAGAGAGGAAAGAGAACTAGTATTTGCCGATATGGAAAATATGGTAATCAAAGAAACTAACGGAAGTGGGGGATATGGAATGATTATGGGAAATAAGGCTACGCAAGAAGAACTTGAAAATGGTAAAACAGCCATTTTGGCCAATCCCAGAAATTTTATCGCACAACCTATCATTCAACTCAGCACCGTCCCCTGTTTAATAGATGGCCAATTGAAATTACGCCATGTAGATCTAAGACCGTATGCTTTATGTGGACCCAATGGAGTAGAGATTGTGCCTGGAGGATTAACTCGAGTCGCATTGACAGAAGGTTCATTGGTCGTCAACTCTTCGCAAGGAGGAGGGAGTAAAGACACTTGGATCATAAAGTAATTTCATTTTAATTTTTAAAATGAATCAAAATGAAAACAGAAGCCTTAAACACAGAAAAAAACGAAAGCAATAAGTTTGCCTTTTTACCCGAAATGGTTTTAGAACATTTAAACGACGCGAAACCAACTGAAACTACAGTAGAAAACACAAATGAGCCTGAAGTTAAAAAAATAACAATAACAGCCGATCCTGAAATACCAAATTTAGATTCAATTCCAATTCCTGAAATTGTTACAAAAAAAGAAGAAATAAAACCTATTAAAACTGTAGAGGAACCCAATTTGGAAGTACCAAAAAGTGAAATAGAAGAAAATTTAATCAAGCGATTTATAAATAAAATCAAAATCTATTAATCTCAATTTTAAAATCAATTCAAATGAAAACAACTATGCTAAGTGGAGTTACAAACGGGATGTTTTTACTCAACAATTACACAGAATCTCAGGCTCCTATCATAGAGTCAATAATAGAAACCATTGTAGAACCTATTATTTTCAAATGCTAAAAAAGAGCATTGTTTAGACCACAGTTTTCGATAGTTGTGAACTCGTAAGATATACGGGCTGTCGATTTATGGGATTGCGTGAGGGATTACTTCACTATATATTTATTTTCATTGGAGTTCAGTGAATTTCATTTGAACAAGGCGCCATGCGCTCGTGATAGCCCGTCGCTGTTGAGCTAAGGGGCTGTATAAGCAGTGCTAAAAGTATTCCTCTTTGCTCAACAGGGTCACGCCCACACGAGCTTTAGCGAACTGACGAAGTAAATAATTTTGCTGAAAAAATTACAATTTATAAATCGAATCATATGAAAGCAAATATGCTAAGTCGAGTGGCAGACGGAATGTTCTGGCTCCACAGATATATGGAAAGAACCGATGGCATGTTACTAACTCTTAACACCAGTTACATTCTATCATTTGACAAAGAAACCGATGATTGTCAGGGCTACAAACCTTTATTAAAATATTATACCGATTTGACATACGACCAAATAAACGAAGTGCAATACGACACCAACTTTGTGCTGAAATACATTATCTGCGATAGTTTGAATCACAATTCTGTTAAAAATTTAGTTGTGAAAGCCCGTGAAAATGCCAGAGGTTCTCAAGACAAAATAACAAAAGAACTCTGGGAACATATCAATTCGCTGTATCATTTCATGAACTCCCCTGATCTTCCCAAAAAACTGGAAACATCAGATGCCTTGCAGATTGTAAGCAAACTAAATAAAGATCTCTTACTTTACAACGGCATATTGCATGTAACCATGCCAAGAGGACTTGGATGGAGCTTTTCGAATATAGGAAAACTGATAGAAAGGTGCCTACAAACCATCTCTATGACACAAGCTTATTACGCCCCTATCAATTATAATTTGGACGGAAATGAAGACGTAATGTACTGGAGAAGATTATTGCTATCCTTATCGGGTTACGAGTTGTACCTAAAGAGTTATAGTAATATCAAACACAATCGAAAGGTCGTACAGCACGTTATTTTCAACCAAGACTTTGCTCATTCTGTGATCTTTACACTCGAATTAATTAATAAATATTTGGATTGCCTTGTGAAAGACAGTGAAATAAGTGAAGCCCGAACATTATACAATCAATTTGGACGATTAAAAAGCTACATAGCCTTTACCGACTATCATCACTTGACGGATAAACAACTGGAAGAAGTTCTAGAAACTACAAAAACACAGCTTACCCAGTTTTCTGTCGATTTCTCGAAATTATTTTTCTCCTACACCTAATTTCCTATGGCAATATTCAAAATAGTTCATATTACAAAATACCAATACAACTGGCCCATAAAAGAAAGTATAAACGAGGTACGTTTGTTTCCCAATCATTTTGACAATCAAGACGTACTCGATTACCAACTCTTAATCACCCATGATCCTAAAGTAGAATATTACCAAGATTATTACGGCAATCGAGTTGCAAATTTTAATAATCTGGAATCGCATGAAGAAATGGTTATCGAATCTAGAATGACTGTTCGAGTTAATCATTCGCTAAAAATACCTGAAATCGACAACACAACTGTTGAAGATCTATTGAAACAAAAAAGTGAAAACATAACCTTATTAAGGCTGAGTTATCCCGAATCCATTCAAAAACAAAACGAGATTGAAGCTATTTTGGCAGCTATAGATGTAGTCAATAAACCAGTCATAAACATTGCTCAATTATGCAATCAATACATATTTGACAATTTTACCTATACCAAAGGAATCACCAATATAGAAACCACTATCGATGAAATTTTAGAACTCAAAAAAGGAGTTTGCCAAGATTTTGCACACGTATTGCTACAACTGTTAAGAACTGTTGGCATTCCGTCCAGATATGTAAGTGGCTATATTTGTCCAAACGAAAGTGGTTTAAGGGGCGAAGGGGCAACTCATGCCTGGGTCGAAATTTACACTCCCACTCAAGGCTGGCTTGGGCTCGATCCCACCAATAATATCTGGACTATGGACAATCACGTAAAACTAGCCGTAGGCAGTGATTTTTGCGATTGCACACCAATCAAAGGAACGTTCAAAGGACTTGCCAGACAGACACTCTCCGTATGCGTCTCCATAGGCTATGAGGACGGCAGGCATTATGAAGAAATAAACGATGTTCAACTTGAAGAAATTCCACAGGAAATAAACGAGCAAATAAATTATATCGAACAACAGCAACAACAATAACAACCTGATTATTATGTTAATTTGGAGCAGAAACATTTGGCTTTTTTGGCAATATTGTCCCGCTTTCCGTTACAATCTCCCGAAAAAAATCGGGAGGATTTCCACTTCTATCGGGGCTAAAGAGAAAGATTTTGCCTTTTTACCATCATCCAAAAAAGAAAAAACAACAATAATCGACCTCCGCTTATAAAGTTTATTTCTAAAATAAATGCCTTACCAAATGAAATTCATAGAATTAGAAATCAAATTTGAGCTGTACCACCACTGTTTTTTTGATTTCGGTATTAAGGTTGCTTAAGGAAATTCCGAGAAGTCGCACCGAATCTTTCATTTTTTCCTGATACAACAATTCCTTGACCGTTTCATAAATCAGCGCTTTATCCGAAATGAAATAAGGCATTGTTTTGCTACGCGTCTGTTGGGTAAAATCGCTGTACTTTATTTTAAGGGTAATTGTTTTGCCGGAAATTTGATGTTTTTTTAAACGTCGTTCCAATTCAGATGCGATTCTTTCGAGCTTTTCCAACATAAATATTTCAGAAGAAAGATTAATGTCAAAAGTATGCTCAGCGGCCACGGATTTTGTAATCCGATTGGATTTCACTTCACTGTTGTGAATTCCCCTAACAACATTATAATAAAACCCACCCGACTTCCCGAAATGCTTTTCCAGAAATTCCACTGATTTTCCTTTTAAATCCAATCCCGTAAAAATTCCAAGCTGAAACATTTTTTCGGTGGTAACCTTCCCTACTCCGTAGAATTTTTGGATGGGCAATTGCTCCAAAAAAGAAATCACTTCATCTGGATTGACCGTTTTTTGTCCGTTAGGTTTATTGTAATCACTGGCAATTTTGGCCACAAATTTATTAACCGAAATTCCCGCCGAAGCTGTTAGTCCAACTTCATTGAATATTCTTTCCCTAATTTCCTGTGCCAATAAACTGGCGCTGGGATTACCTTTTTTATTTTTGGTAACATCCAGATAGGCTTCATCAAGCGAAAGAGGCTCGATCAAATCCGTATAATCACGGAATATTTTATGGATCTTCTTTGAGATTTCTTTATAGCGATCAAAACGAGGTCTTACAAAAATAAGTTCCGGGCAGTTTTTTTTGGCCAAAAAGCCACTTATGGCAGAACGAACACCAAATTTTCTGGCTTCATAACTGGCCGCAGAAACGACTCCCCGATTCTCGGCTCCTCCAACTGCAATAGGCTTTCCACGCAACTCAGGATTGTCCATTTGCTCCACAGAAGCATAGAAGGCATCCATGTCGATGTGTATGATTTTTCTATGTGGAAACGGTTCGGACATGTTACAAATTTAGAAACGTTTTGAAAAAAATGGAACGACAGAACTGTTAAAAAATAAATGAATATCTTTGATGAACGCAACTAGCCCAGATGGAAACGGCATCCTTTTTCTTTTTTCTTTAAAAAGAAAAAGATATAGTGTACAGCTGGATTAAGCTCCTAAAAATATACAAATGCTAGAAATAGAAAGAAAATTTTTGGTCACTTCAGACACTTTCAAAGAAGAATCTTTTGCCCAAAACAGAATAAAGCAAGGCTATTTAAGTTCAGTTCCCGAAAGAACCGTAAGAGTGCGCGTGAAAGGAAACAAAGGCTTTTTGACCATAAAAGGAATCTCAAACGAATCGGGAATGTCCCGTTTTGAATGGGAAAAGGAAATCCCTATTGATGAGGCCGAAAAATTATTGCTTTTATGCGAATCTGGCGTAATTGACAAAACCCGATTTGAAGTCAAAACGGGTAGTCATATTATTGAAATTGATGAGTTTTATGGTGAGAATCAAGGACTGATTATGGCTGAAGTCGAGCTAAAATCCGAAACTGAATCTTTTGAAAAACCAATTTGGCTTGGCGAAGAAGTTACGAATGATAAACGATATTACAATGCCTACTTAAGCAACAATCCTTTTAAGAATTGGTGATTTTATTTTTGTAATTCCTCTATTTTTACGATTACCGCACCACTGCTTTTATTGGAAGTAATATCCATAAAAGCTTTTTTACTTAAATCAATTTCTCTTCCTCTTGCAAAAGGACCGCGATCAATCACCTCTACTATTACCGATTTTCCATTGGCTTCATTGGTAATTCTGAGCTTGGTACCAAAAGGGAATTTTCTATGGGCTGCAGTTAATTTTTTATTATCAAATCGTTTTCCGCTTGCTGTTCTTTTACCATTAAACTTGTCATGATAATAAGAGGCGTGGGCATTTTTTTTGAAGAATACAAACTTTCCGGTTTCAACAATTACAGAATCTGGGGCGATTGTTACTGGTGTAAACTCTTTTTCGACAACTTTAGTAGTTTTTTTTACAGTGTCTTTATTGATGGAAAATTTTTTGCTGTTTATAATGGTACTTTGACTACTTACCAAACCAATATTGGCCAGTAAAAATAAAAGCGTGATTATTTTTTTCATTTATAGTTTATTAGGTGAAACTTTGAATTGCAAAAAAATTATGGGTAAAAAAAAGTCCTTTTCAGGACTTTTAAAAATGGGTTTAAAACCACAAGGACCAAGGGATTCTACTTAAAATAAGTACTAATCCTAAACCGTAAAATATAGAGAAGGTTTTGAATTTTGATTCGCTAGTCGTTAATTTTTTATGTTTTGACCAACCAATTGTAATCAAAACGATAGCAATGATATTAATTAATGGATGTTCCAATGAAGTTAAACGCAATGCTTTATCAGACATTTGCCCAAATGAGGCCAATCCTAGCGGAGAAACAAAATACAAGATTATACCAACCAATAATTGAACGTGTATTCCAATTAATCCAAACAAAGCAATTTTTCTGTCTTTTGGAGTAAATTCTTTTTTTGAAGACATTCCTATTATGGCATTAATAACCGCGATAACAAGAACTAACAATGCAATATAAGCCCAACCTGAGTGAAATTTTTGTAAAATCGTGTACATAAATATTTTTTTAATTTAAACAAATATAAGCAAAAAAGTCATAAAAAAACCCCAATACACTAAAAAGCGATTGGGGTTTTGTGAACTGTATTTTGATTTTTTTTTTAGAAATCGTAACGTAAACTAAAGTTCCAAGTTCTTCCAAATCCGAAGAAAACTTGGTTAGCATTTGCTACGCCATTATATGTTTTTCCTGCAGATGCATAAGTAGGTCCAGATGTACCCGAAACAAAATCATCAGCGAAGATGTTAGATCTAGATTCAGCAATATAAATTTCATCAAATACGTTGTTTACATTTATTCTGAAATTTACTGATTTATCCTTTTTAGCTCCAACAAGCATTTTATATGAGAATCCTGCATCAACTAATCCGTAAGATGGCAATTCTAAAGATCCTTTATTGTCAATCTTTGTGAATTTTTCAGGAGAAATTGCTGCATATAAATGGTTATTATAGTTGTAATTAGCATCCAAAGTAACTCTTTCAAAAACTTCATAAGAAGCTCCCAAAGAAGCAGTCATTTGAGCAGCATCACCTACTTTAACTTTATCTAAATATAAAAGTGCTTTACTCAATTCTACGTTAGCAGAATTGTATAATGTTGAATTAGCATTACCACTGTATTCCCAGTTTCCAAAAGAGAACATTCCATTAACTTTGAATTTATCGGTAATTCTAGCGTTTCCTTCAAATTCAGCTCCCATGTGTGTTTCACTAATTCCTGTATAATCATAATACCCACCACTATTAGTAGCTGTATTAGAATCATTTATTCTTAAATTTCTATCATCCCAAGTAGTATAATAAACATTTACATTGGCAGAGAAAATTCCAGAACGGAAACCGTAACCACCTTCAATACTCATGATTTTTTCATTTACCAAATATGGATTCACTATAGAAGCATTTCCAGGATATACCGCATTAAAAAACGGTTGTTTTGAATAATACCCAGCATTAGCAAAAACATTATGCTGTTCGTTGATATTATAGTTTACTCCTCCTTTTACATTACCACCAAGTATGTTTTCGTAATCAGTAGAAGAAAGTGGATCAGAACTTAAATATTTAAAGTAATCTACTCTTTTGAAACCTTGTTGAGAAACAGCACCTTGAATGAATGCAGTCAAATTATCTTTAGAATACTCTAATTGAGTAAAAGCACCATACCAGTTTACATTTCCATCATTGTAAAAATTGATTTTATCTCCAGCTGTAGCATTTGAAAAAGGATTCCCAGAAGGACTCACAGTATACGTATTAGTCAAAACTCTATTTGGATTATTCTTATCATTATTATCAAAATAAACATCTGCGCCTAGCAAATTATTTAAATTTTGATAGTGAATACCCACATAAGTTCTAGCATCAACCCCTAAATCCCAAGTTATGTTCTCTGTGAATTTTTTATTGAAATTGATTACACCACCATACCAGTCATGAGAATTGATAGATGAAATTTGAGAAATACCTGAAGTGCTATTATAAACATATGGATCAGTTGCTGTTCCAGCACCTTTTCTACCTGTATCTGAACTGTTTTGAAAATTACCATTAATTTCCGTTCTAGTTCTAGCCACTCCATTAATCATAACTGTTTGACCAGAGTTGTAGGCCTGAATTTTATCAAAATCCACTAAACCATCAGCAGTTCTAAAAGCATCTGCCGTATAAGATGAACCTCTAACTCCTCCAGCACCTCTAGCTCCACCTCCACGGCCCCAAGAACCATAAAGAACAGTAGACAATTTTGAAGTCTCGTTTATTTTGTAATCCCAGTTAAAAGAACCAACTGGTTTATGGAAATAGTTTCTTGTCATACTAAACTTTTCTCCATTCAAATATCCCCAATCAGAGTTGTATCTTATATTTGGCTCTCCATCAACTCCATATTTTTGATACTGAGCGATAGTAATACTTGAATTTCTTTGGTTGTGCCATTGTGGCGCTCCTGTAAAAGTAAATTGAAAATCGTGTTTGTTGTCTTTTGTAGTATAACCCAAAGCTATAAAATAGTTATCTCCTACAAAATCAGTTCCATCTACATATCCATCTCCCATTGTGTGGCTGTATAAAACAGAAGCTGAAAGTCCATTCTCCAATTTACCAGTAGAATAAGAAGCTTGTGTTTTTAGATAATTTGCATTTCCAAAAGAAGACCCAATAGAACCCCCTTCTTTTTGATCAGAAGTTTTAGTCAATATATTTATTGTTCCTCCAACAGATGCAATAGCCAATTTTGAAGATCCTAAACCTCTTTGTACTTGCATAGCAGAAGTTACATCAGATAATCCAGCCCAGTTACTCCAATATACAGAACTGTTTTCCATATCATTAACAGGTACACCATTAATCATAACGGCAATGTTATTTTGACTAAATCCACGAATACTAATTCTTGAATCTCCGAATCCACCACCACCTTTTACAGCATAAACTGAAGGAGTGTTCTTTAAAACTTCAGGAAATTCTTGAGTTCCAAGTTTTTGTTGAATTTCTGTTGCTCTAATAGTCGAAACAGCAACAGGTGTTTTTCTGTCTTTTGCAACGTCTACAACAGTTGACTTAACAACTATTTCACTCAACTGATTAGAATTAGACACCAAAACAATGTTCCCTAAATCTGTAGTTCCATTGTTTGAAGTTGTAAAATTAACAGTTTGGTTATCGTAACCAATGTAAGAAATAATTAATTGCCCAGCATTTACAGTAGAACTAATGGTAAATTTACCATCAAAACCTGTTGAAGCAGCTGCTGATGTACCTTTAATAGCAACATTTGCTCCAGGTAATGGACCTTGTCCATCTGTAATAGTTCCAGTAATTTTTCCTTGTGAAAATACGGTCGAAACCATCAAAAACAGTAATCCAGAGAGTAACCAACTTTTCATTGTCTTCATTCTTGTTATTTTAAATATTTTTGGCAAAATTATAACATTTGAACGAATTAATGTTAAGAAAGCTTTAAGAAATTGCACTTTTAATAACTTTCATACCCATAAAAAGCATATTACAATTTTATCGTTAATGTTTTATCATTTTTACTAATTAAAATTTAAAATTATAAGAATTTCATATTAAAAACGACAGGTCAAATTCTACTTTTCTTATTTTCTAAAAAAAATGTAACTTATTGGAATAAAAAAAGCTCTGATTTTAAAAAAATCAGAGCTTTTTACCTATTTAAAACGATCTACTTATTATTCAAAAAATGATTTAATAAGAATTTTGTAGAACTATCGTGACTCTTAACTTGTTTGGTATGAATCTCCTCTAATATTGAATTAGCCAATTGCTTTCCAAGTTCAACTCCCCATTGATCAAAACTAAATATATTCCAAATAATACCTTGCACAAAGATTTTATGTTCATACATCGCAATCAGAGACCCTAATGATTTTGGTGTCAATTTTTGAATCAAAATTGTATTGGTTGGTTTATTTCCAGTAAACACTTTAAACGGCAAAAGAACACTTGCTTTCTCAGCACTCAATCCTTGTTTGTCAAACTCAGCTTGAACTTGTTCTTCTGATTTTCCATTCATCAAAGCTTCTGTCTGCGCAAAAAAGTTCGACATCAATTTATCATGATGATCGTCATTTCCATATAAAGGTTTTACAAATCCAATAAAATCAGAAGGGATCAATTTCGTCCCTTGGTGTATTAACTGAAAAAAGGCATGCTGTGCATTGGTTCCAGGTTCGCCCCAAATAATAGTTCCCGTTTCGTAGTTTACCGGTTTCCCATTACGCCCTACACTCTTACCGTTACTTTCCATTGTTCCTTGTTGTAAATAAGGAGCCAGTTTTTGCAAATATTGTGTATAAGGAATCAAAGCTTCACTCTCGGCACCAAAGAAATTATTATACCAAACACTCAATAAGGCAAGTGTTACAGGAATATTTTTGTCAAAATCAGCTGTTTTGAAATGTTCGTCCATTTCATTGGCTCCACTTAACAAATCGTTGAAATTATCAAAACCAACCGCTAAACTTATAGAAAGCCCTACTGCACTCCATAAAGAAAAACGTCCTCCAACCCAGTCCCACATTGGGAATACGTTGTCAGGATTGATTCCGAATTCAGTTACTTTCTGTATATTGGTAGAAACCGCCACAAAATGTTTTGCAACATCCTCTTGGCTGGCCGATTTTAAAAACCAAGCTTTAATGGTTTCAGAATTTGTTAAAGTCTCTTGAGTTGTAAATGTTTTGGAAACAATCACAAATAAGGTAGTTTCTGGATTTAACTTTTTAATAATTTCATTTACGTGATCCCCATCAACATTAGATGCAAAATGTACATTTAAATGATTTTTATAATATTGTAAAGCTTCAACTGCCATAACAGGTCCTAAATCTGAACCACCAATACCAATATTAACGATATCTGTAAATGGCTTCCCTGTATATCCTGTTCTTTGTCCAGAAGTTATTTCGTTTGTAAATGATTTTACTTTGTTTTTCACAGCATATACTTCTGGCATCACATTGATCCCATCCACATTAATTACAGCTGATTCTTTGGCACGCAAAGCAGTATGTAAAACAGCTCTATTTTCTGTTTGATTAATAATTGCTCCTCCAAAATAATCGGAAATAGCATTTTTCAAACCTGTTTCGTTTGCTAACTCAAGTAACAAATCAATTGTTTCCTGATTAATTCTATTTTTAGAGTAATCAACCAAAAAATCATTCCATTTCAAATGGAACTTTTCGGTTCTTGAAGAATCGGCTTGAAACATTGCTGTCATCGAAGCCTTTTGTGTTTCATTATAGTGTGCTTGCAGTTTTTTCCAAGCAGAAGTTTCAGTTGGGTTTATTGTATTTAAAGCCATTTTAATTCTAGTTTTTTATAATTGTGCAAATTTACTGAAATAAGTTTGATTGGACTAAAATCAGTACATTATATAACAATTAAATATCAAATTAAAAGAATAAATTAACTTGGTTTAAATAAGCCTGAAAATCGCTTCTATAAATTGGAAACACTGTCCAATTCAAATTTCAATGGCTCTATTTTCTTTAAGAAACGTTCTTTGTTTTTTGGGTTCATAGGTTCCCCATTTGGTAATTTCAAACGTAATGCATCGACCTGAACACCATTTTTCCAAAAACGATAACATACGTGTGGACCAGTTGCCAATCCTGTACTTCCAACCAATCCAATAGTTTGTCCTTGATTAACATGTTGCCCGCGTCTTACTAATATTCGAGACATGTGTAAATATTGAGTGGAGTAAACCTTGTTGTGTTTTACTTTCACAAAGTTACCATTACCAGCCGTATAGCCCGTTTGTTCGACTATTCCAGCAGCAGTCGTAGAAATTGGTGTCCCATAAGGTGCCGCATAATCGGTTCCTTTGTGGGCTTTCCATATTTGTTGTACAGGATGAAAACGATTAGAACTAAAATGAGAAGTAATACGACTAAATTTAATTGGTGTTTTAAGGAAAAAATTCTTCAGTGTTTTTCCATCTTCATCATAATAATCAACTTTACCCGAACCCAGATTTTGTTCAAATGGGAAAGCATAAATAATCTTCCCTTTATATTCAAAAAAAGCAGCCTCAAGACTATCTACACCATCATAAATAGAATCATTGATATATCTTTCGGTAAAGGTCAATCCAAATCGGTCTCCCTTTTTTACTTTAAAGAAATCGATAGACCAAGCAAAAATCTTAGAAATTCTCGTTGCCAAAGCCCCTTCAACATTAGCTGATTCCAAAGTCTCGGATAACGACCCTTTTAAGACTCCGCCAATAGTTCGACGTTTTAACGTTAAAGGTTTTGTCTTTTTATATGCCTTTGCAATTGAATCCCTCAAATCAATCACATAATAATTTAAAGCATCTGGCTGGTATATAAAGACATCCAGCGTATTGGTTTTATTCTTGGAACGAAGCAGTGTGTAATGTTTATTAATTCTAATGGTACGCACATCGAAAGTGTCTTTCACTTGGGCAACAATATCAAATACTTTTTTGTCTCCAATGTTTTGATTTTGCAAAATACTCCCAAAAGTATCTCCTGACTTTACAGAATCCAGAACAACATTAAAATCAGAAAATTTAAAACCAAAATCACTCTTTTTTGACTTTGGAATTACTTGATTTTCCACAACATCCTCACTCCTATTACAGGATATCAAGGAAAACAGCACTACTAAAATTACAATTACCTGCTTCAAGTTATCTCTTTTTAATCTTTAGTTTTCTACTCCCCAATTAGCCAATTCCTCTTCACTCCATAATTCCGGGAAGAAGATTCTTCTTTGATATCTTGGGTGCATATATTTTTTCCAATCACTTCCTCCAGTTGCCTCACCATCTCCTTTTCCACTATCAATATACTTTCTGGCGGCATTTAAATGTCCCATTACCCAAGTAATATTTACCGTGTGATCGTAATGACGCATGGCTTTAACCAATTCAGGGTTTTCGCGATCAGATTCTGGTAATTGTTTAAATTTCTGCCAAAGGTTTATAGTGTTATATTCTTCCATTTGGGTCAAAAATGCAGCTTTGTATTTGCGTTCAAACTCCAATAACAAATAAGACTTCTCTCCAGTTTGATGGTCTTTACCAGCAGCTTGCCAATACATGTGATTCAAAGCATGTTCGTATGGTGTATTTCTATCAATACTTGCTCTAAAACGGTAATCGATAAGATTAATTAAATCCGTTGAAGCTATTTCTATCATTCTATATTGTGCGCTTTGAAAACCACTTGCTGGAGTTAACGTATTTCTAAATTTCATATACTGTTCAACCTCCATACCATCTCCCATAATATCAAAAGAAGTGGTAAGCATGTCAAAGTAACGGCTAATTCTCATTAATCGCTCTGTAAAAAAATCGGTTGTCAGTTTTTCAGCATAGGAAATTTGATGCATTTCCCAAAGTATCATTTTAAAAAGTAATTCATTGACTTGATGATACATGATAAAAACCATTTCATCCGGAAGCGTTGTTCTTTGAATCTGTAAATTCAACAATGCATCAGTTTGAATATAATCCCAATAAGTTATCGGTTTTGACCAAAGCAATCCTTCAAGATGTGTCTCCGTTTTTTGATTTATTTTTTGAAATTTTTGATCAATTTCATCCAAAATTGATGCAGTGGTATCATTTATTGTCATTTTGCTTTTAATTTAAACGGATTATTCAATCCTTTGTACTCTTCCAAATCAGCTTTAATCGACCCTACCAAGAGACTCGCTTTTATTCTAAGTGGAATCTTGTTATAGTCGTCTGAAATCCAAACCGTTAAACTTTCCTCTTCCTTAAATATCCGCCCAGACTGTACTAAAGGTCTAAAAATCATCGCAGAAACAACGCCAAATTTAGTTTTAATATCTTCTCTACCTATAAATTTTAACTTAAATTTTGTAGTCTCATTGTCGAAAAACATATCGATAATTATCGAATCACCTGTTTTTATTTTATTGATATTCGGATAATTTCGTAGATAATAAAATGACGACAATATGTCTTGTGTGTTTTTGGAAAAGTCAAATGTTTTTTCGGTTTTGTGCTTGTAGTCTTTCACCAAGACTTTATTAGTTTTTTGATTAAAGAATCCTTCTTGATTCTTAGTATATCCGCCTTCGTCTATTTTTCTAACAAATCTGTATGGATTTCTAGTATCCTTATCAATGTAGCTTTCATAAACATCTTGAACATCAAAAAAAAATTTAGTCATGCCGGTTGAAAAGCCTTTTCCTATAACGTGAAAAACAGGCTGACCACTTAATGTTTCGTCTTTGACTTCAAGTGTGGCATAACCGGCATTTAATAGCCCATAATGCACTCTAAATTTTAGATATTCACCTCCTGAAAAGGCTTCATCTTTCTCATTATCGAAACCTAAAGTGAAGACCACTAACAAGAAAATTATAATTTTTTTCATGGATTCGATACATTACAACTAAAATAACCTCAAATGTATTAAAACAAAAAAACTCAGTCAAATTAATGACTGAGTTTTTATGCTATTAACTAACCAAAAAACTATAAATTATGAAAATTTATATGAAACTAAGAAGGAAACCACCCCTTCCTGATTTGCGAGTGCAAAAGTACACCATCAATCAACGTTTTCTTAGCAAAAAATCAAGTTTAACACAACATTTGCAACTTTAAGGGTTATTTAACTATTATTTTTTTTGATAATGCAAAAAAAATGAAATTTTACAGAGTTCCTCGCAATTGCTGTTCGCGTTCAATTGACTCAAAAAGTGCTTTAAAGTTCCCTGCACCAAATCCTTTGGCACCCATTCTTTGAATAATTTCAAAAAACAAAGTTGGACGGTCTTGAACTGGTTTGGTGAAAATTTGCAATAAATAACCATCTTCATCGGCATCTACCATAATGGCCAGTTTTTCTATCTCGTTCAAATCCTCTTTCATCATATCCATATGCACTCCCAATCTTTCTGGAATCGCTTCATAATAAGTATGTGGTGGTGGTGATAAAAATTCTACGCCTCTAGCTTTTAATTGTGAAACTGTTTTTATGATATCATCGGTGGCGATGGCGATGTGCTGAATTCCAGGTCCTCCATAGAAATCCAAGTATTCTTCAATTTGTGATTTTTTCTTTCCTTCGGCTGGTTCATTAATAGGGAATTTGATTCTTCCGTTTCCGTTTGACATCACTTTACTCATCAAAGCCGAATATTCGGTATTGATTTGTTTGTCATCGAAAGAAAGGAAATTAACAAATCCCATTACGTCTTCATAGAATTTCACCCAAGTATTCATTTCGTTCCAACCCACATTTCCAACCATGTGATCTATATATTTCAGACCTGTTGGTTCCGGATTGTAATCGGATTTCCATTCTTTATATCCTGGCAAGAAAATACCGTTGTAGTTTTTTCTTTCTACAAAAATATGAACTGTTTCTCCGTAAGTATAAATACCAGAACGCACTACTTCTCCAAACTCATCTTGCTCGACTGTTGGTTCCATAAATGAGCGAGCACCACGCTTCATTGTTTCTTCGTAAGCGCTTCTTGCATCTTCTACCCAAAGCGCAGCTACTTTTACTCCATCACCGTGTTTTTTTAAATGATCGTGAAGTGGTGAATCTTGCGTTAATGGAGTGGTTAAAACAATTCGGATTTTGTCTTGTTTTAATACATAAGACGCCCTGTCTTTTACTCCTGTTTCCAATCCGGCATACGCCAATGATTGATAACCAAAAGCGGTTTTATAATAATGTGCAGATTGCTTTGCGTTACCTACATAGAACTCGACATAATCGGTTCCTAAAAGCGGAAGGAAATCTTGTGCTCCTTCGAATATTTTCTCTAATCCGTATTCTACTGATTTTACTTCTTTTGCCATTGTGTTTATTTTTTTGATTCGGAATTTTTTATGATTCCAGAAAATGTTATTGATTGTTCTAAAGCCCTAGCCCTGATAGTAATGGAAATCCTTTTATTTTTTTCTTTAAAAAATAAAAGATTACTTCACTTAACTTTCATTTTAAGCGGAGTTCAGTGAACTTCGTTTGCAACGGATAGCAGGAATAGCTCCTAATTAATTTATTAAATGTGATTTTCGTTCTTCGAGATGATTTACTCTACCCAAGATTTATAGTATTGTCCATCGTCTATTCCCATAGCTTCCTCGGTTACCATAAGCGGACGGAAGGTATCGACCATTACGGCCAATTCCTGAGTATCCTTGTGTCCGATGCTACGTTCCATAGCACCTGGAGCGGGTCCATGTGGAATTCCTTTTGGGTGTAATGTAATGTGTCCTTGCTCTATATTGTTACGGCTCATGAAATCGCCATCTACATAATACAACACCTCGTCACTATCAATATTACTGTGATTGTATGGTGCAGGAATGGATTTTGGGTGGTAATCGTAAAGTCTTGGCACGAAAGAACAAACCACAAAAGTGCCTGTCTCGAATGTTTGGTGGACCGGTGGCGGTTGGTGTACACGCCCCGTTATAGGTTCAAAATTGTGAATCGAAAATCCGTACGGAAAGTTGTAACCGTCCCAACCCACAACGTCAAAAGGATGTGTTGCATAAACTACTTCATGCATCATTCCTTCTTTTTTCATTTTGATGACAAAATCTCCTTTTTCATCATGTGATTCTAATTCGTTTGGCAAAATAAAATCACGCTCACAAAATGGAGAATGTTCCAAGTGTTGTCCCGATTCATTTTTATAGCGTTTTGGTGTATAAAAAGGAGAATAGGATTCTACATAAAACAAACGATTGTCTTCGGTTTCAAATTCGATTTGGTAAATGATTCCGCGTGGAATAATCAAATAATCACCATACTCAAAAGGAATATTCCCAAGCATGGTTCTAAGCTTTCCTTTGCCTTTGTGTATAAAAATCATTTCATCGGCATCGGCATTTTTATAGAAATAATTAGTCAATGATTTTCTAGGCGCTGCCAATCCTATGATGCAATCCCTATTGACCAACATTGCTTTTCGGCTGTCCAAGAAATCATCTTCGGGTTTCAATTCGAAGCCTTTTAACAATAATGATTTTATGTTTTTCCCGATCGCAATTTTGGGCTCAACGGAATACGATTTTAAAATTTCTTTGACCTGAGTCGGTCGATGAATATGATAGGACAAGGAAGAATGTCCATGAAAACCCTCTGTTCCAAATAGTTGTTCGTAATACAAACCTCCATTTGGTTTTTCAAACTGGGTGTGTCTTTTAGGAGGAATATTTCCTAGTTTATGATATATTGGCATAACAATTTAAATTAGATAGTAAACAATTCGTAAAAATCGTAGCGTCAAATAGTTTGCTTTTTTTAAACAAAACTTTGATATACACAATCAAGTATTCAATTCTTTGACAATACTAATAGGCTAATTGCACCAATAAAATCACTCTGGATTTCTTTTGATTAAGAATTGAAGATACTCTAATAAACCTGTCCAATTTGTTTTCATAATTACAAATATCGTAATTTTTATTTAAAAAAATACAAATTAAAATATAAATCCGACACTGATCCAAAGATAGGAATTTGAGGTTTCCGGAGACCAGGAATATTTTACTTCGACTGGACCAATAACAGTTTCCAATCCGTAACCCAACGCATATCCCGAATACTTGGGCAATGAAATCCAATCCAAGGAATCGTATAAATCATCTTCTAAATTGGCATAATTCGCCGAAAGATTAAGATGATTCTTTTTGAAAATTTCAAAGTCAAGTGTAATACTGGTTTCCAAATAACTATTGCCCGCAATACTTAAGTAATCATAACCATAAAAATACTTGAAATTATTGGTGTTATTAAATCCATAACCCCCCAAAATAAAGTCAAAATAAGGCAAACTTTTATTTCCAATTGAAGCTCCAGCTTCTGCCTGAAGTTTTATTGTTGTATTCTTAAAAATTGTTCTTGCAATACCAGCTTCGGCACTTACAATAGAAAAGGGTTCAAAATTTGCTGTACTTTCAGAAGAAAACATATAAAACTGTTGATTTCCTGAAAAATACCAGCCTTTTTTAGGAAAATATTTGTTGTCGTAAGAATCGTATTTTATATATCCAAAGAGACTAAAATAATTGCTTTTGGTAATCGTTGGCTCTACTTCTAGCGTTTCAGAAGTAATGTCAAGATATTCAAATTCGGCCCCAACTCCAATAAGGAATTTTTGTGCAAATACGGATTGAATATAAATCTGATTAGAAAAATCAAGATAATCAATATTTATAGAATTTGTTCCGTCGCTATTATAGGTTATCACACTCACCGGAATGTTTTTATTAAATCGGTTTAATTGGGATTTGAAACCATAACTCAATTGGTATCCATTATCAATATAGTAGTCAAAATAATACCTTACGTTATCTCCCAAAACCAAATCGGCAGATAAAAAGTCATTTTTAAAAAACGTTTTTTTATTGGTCACATTAGCCAAAATAGCACTTTTGTACAAACCATCGTAATGCAATCCAAATTTCAAATTTGTTTTTATAGGACTTTCGGTTAAGGTGAGAATCAAATCATCATGCTCTCCATTTTTCTCAAAATAATAACTCACAGCACTAAAATTTTGAGTAGCATTAAGATTGTTTATTCCAGTTTCCAAGTTTCTAAAACTTATTTTGGATCCAGGCTTAAAGTTTAATTTCCCGATAATATAATCTCTGGAAAAATTTTGGAGTTCATTGGTTTTAATATCCACAATCGTTAAGCTATCCGTTTCCACTTTCAATTTGGGCTTGTGATAAGGATTCGCTTTATCTGCTAAAAGTTCAATTTTTTCAAACACAGCAAAAGTAGCGTCTTCTCCTTTTTTAATAATTTCTGCAGCTTTGTCAAAGGTTACCACTCCGTAATTTTTCACGTCAGGTTTGATATAAACTTCCGTTAGATTTGCATTTGTTTTCATTCTTTCAATCATCTGCAAATTGGTGATTTGAAAGAAAATTTTTGAAGCACTTCTTAATTCGTCTTTACTGAGTAAACCTGATTGCACGTCTACTCCTATTATTATATCGGCCCCCATTTTTCGAACTTCTTCAATAGGATAATTATTAATTACCCCTCCATCAACAATAAGGTTATTATCGATTACAACTGGCGCAAATATAGAAGGCAAAGAAGAACTTCCCGTTATTGCCTGAGCCAAAATTCCTTTGTCAAAAACCACTTGCTCTCCAAGGGCAATATTGGTTCCTACACACAAAAAAGGAATTGGCAGTTCATTAAAATTACGAACATGTCGAACAGGCAATGTCAATCTGCTTAATAAATTGAAGTTATACATCCCTTTTGACAATGCCTCTGGCGCACCAATAATCAATTTATTAAACGGAAGCGTCAACGCATATAATTCGTCATTTCTCTTTTCATAAAAATTCTTGGAAGATCGGGGAATATAATCGTTCAGGACATTACTGAAATTGGTCACATCAATAATAGAATCGATTTGTTTAGCATTATATCCCATTGCATAAAGTCCGCCTATAACGGCTCCCATACTGGTTCCGCCAATGTAATCTATCTTTATTCCTGCATCTTCCAATACATTTAAAACACCAATATGAGCAAACCCTTTGGCTCCGCCTCCGCTCAACACTAAGCCTATTTTAGGCTTTTTGAGTGTGTCTTGGGAAAATGAATTCAAACAAGTAAAAAACAAAAGAATAAAAATCAGTATTCTATACATAAAGGGCAAATTACTTTGTTTTGTAAAAGTCGGTAATTTTTTTGGCTTTTGACACACCTATAACGTCAGAAATTTCTTTTTCGGTTGCCAATTTCAATCTTTTAACACTTTTAAAATGTTGAATTAATGTCTGCATCGTTTTTTCACCAATTCCAGGAATACTTTCTATAGAAGAATTGAGTGCTGCCTTACTCCTTTTATCGCGATGAAATGTAATTCCAAAACGATGCGCTTCATTTCGCAATTGCTGAATGACTTTCAAAGTTTCTGATTTTTTATCCAAATATAAAGGGATTGAATCTCCAGGATAAAACAACTCTTCCAATCTTTTGGCAATACCAATAATGGCAATTTTACCTCGTAACCCCAAAGCGTCAATACTTTTTAATGCCGATGACAATTGTCCTTTTCCTCC
>NZ_DASTTN010000027.1:0-2225 GCF_035760125.1 Flavobacterium sp. | reverse complement strand
GATCCAGAGAAAAATGCGTCTGCAATAAAATTTGATTTCATCTCTTTTGAAGATGTATTGAAAAAAGGATTAAATGTTATGGATACTACCGCATTTACTTTAAGCCAAGAAAACAAATTACCGATAGTAGTATTCGACATGAACAAAATAGGAAATCTATTGAAAATTTGTGAAGGAAAAAATATAGGAACCGTAGTTAACATATAAAAAGCAGTAGGCAGTTTTCAGATGACAGTACAACAATCTGAAATCTGAAGTCTAAAAACTCTGAAATCTTAAAAAAAATGACAGAAGAAATTGAATTTATATTAGATAGTACAGAAGAATCGATGACTGGTTCTATTGAACATTTAGAAAAAGCATTTTTAAACATTCGTGCCGGAAAAGCATCACCAGCCATGTTGGGAAGTGTTTTTGTTGATTATTATGGATCGGCATCTCCACTATCTCAAGTATCAAAAATCAGTGTACCCGATGCTAGAACCATCACACTTCAACCTTTTGAAAAAAACATGTTACATCCTATAGAAAAAGCAATTATGGTTGCCAATCTTGGATTCAACCCAATGAATAATGGAGACCTGATTATCATTAGCGTCCCTCCTCTTACTGAAGACCGTAGACGTGAATTGGCAAAACAAGCCAAGTCTGAAGCTGAAGATGCCAAAATTGGTGTTAGAAACGCTCGAAAAGATGCCAATACGGATATCAAAAAATTAGAAAAAGAAGGAACTTCAGAAGACATTTGTAAAAGCGCCGAAGAAGAAGTTCAAAACTTAACTAATTCATTTATTAAAAAAATTGATGAACTTCTGGCTGTAAAAGAAGCCGAAATCATGAAAGTTTAATCTTTCAATTAAATATTTATTAAATCCGTCTTGCTTTTTTGGAACTAGGCGGATTTTTTTATAGCTATTTTTGTTACAACAAAACGGATATAAACACGTTTTGTATTAAACCGTTTTTATGAAGCACTTTATTGTACTGTTCTTCCTTTTTACGCTTTCGCTTCAAGCGCAATTTCAGGTAAACGGAATTGTCAAAGACGCTTCAACACAAAAAACACTTCCTTTTGCCTCTATTGTTTCGAACGATGGCTCCAATACAATCTCTGATGTTGATGGAAAATTCAGCTTGGCATCCGAAAACAAAATAACATCTATAACAGTTTCCTATATTGGTTACATAAAAAATACAATTAATATAGAAAACGATAAGTTATTTTACAAAATAGCTCTTATTCAAAAAACAAACCAACTCAACGAAGTTCTGGTTTCTAATGAAAATCCAGCATTGGCTATTATAAAAAAAACCATTCAGAACAAAACAGAAAACAATCCGCAGAAAAAACTCAAAAGCTTTGAATTTAAATCCTACAATAAACTCATCGTTACTGCCAATCCAGACTCCATTAATGGGACTATAGACTCCGTGTTTGTAACCAATTCGTACGAAACTTATCTAAAAAAATTGGATTCAACCGATTACAAATTCAAACAACTCATCAAGAAACAGCATTTGTTTCAAACCGAGAAAGTATCAAAATATCAATACGACGGTAAAAGATTAAAAGAAACCATTTTAGGAACCAGAATGGCTGGATTCAAGCAGCCTGTTTATGAAATACTTACTTTTAACCTTCAATCATACTCCATATACGACCCTAAATATGAGCTTTTTGAAACCAAATATAAAAGCCCAATTGCAAATGATGCCTTGAATGATTACAACTACAAACTACTGGACACTGTAGCCATAAATGGTCGAAACACTTATATGGTTTACTTTAAAAACAAAAAAGAAAGAAGGGCCGCTGGCCTGGAGGGAATCTTGTATATCGATGAAATTAATTTTGCTATTGCAAAAGCCATTATGCGCATCAAGGGAATACTGGACATTAGCGGGACTCATGAGTTTCAATTCATTCCAGAAAAATATTTGTGGTTTCCTACCGCAACAAAATTTAAAATTGTAAAAGGAACCAATGATGATGATATAAAAATACTGGGAGGAACAATTCAATTTGACGGTGACATTAAAGAAGACTTGACTCCCAGGAAAAGAGTCGAATCCGATTATATCTATCTGCTCTCTCAAACTACAAATTTTGACATTCAATACTCCACTCCTGTAGCAATAAAAAAACCAATAGTTCAAGTCGAAATTAAAGATGATGCGATTAACAAACCCGAAAGTTTTTGGGTCGAATACCGAAAAGACAGTTT
>NZ_DASTTN010000026.1:0-4249 GCF_035760125.1 Flavobacterium sp. | reverse complement strand
AAAATTCGAATTTTGAAGGATTCCAGGAGATAAGGAATAAGCTCATAGTGGAGTTGTTTTATACTTCAGGAATACGTAGGACGGAACTTATTCATTTGAAATATTCAAATGTCAATTTAGTGAGTAATACTTTAAAGGTGTTGGGAAAAAGAAATAAAGAGCGTATTCTTCCGGTTTTGCCTATAGTAGTACAGCAATTATTGCTATATATTAAGGAGC
This sequence comes from Flavobacterium sp., assembly GCF_035760125.1. Classification (GTDB taxonomy): domain Bacteria; phylum Bacteroidota; class Bacteroidia; order Flavobacteriales; family Flavobacteriaceae; genus Flavobacterium. Next base: position 4,030 of record NZ_DASTTN010000026.1, on the reverse strand, counting down.
GTTCTTTGTTGGAGACAATAGTAGATGAGGATTATTTATTTCTATCAAAAAAAGGGTTAAAATTGAGTGATTCTTTTGTGTATCGTTTAATAAATTCATACTTTAGTAGTGTCTCCGAGAAGGTAAAAAAAAGTCCTCATATATTAAGACATACGTTTGCGACTCACTTATTAAACAACGGGGCCGATTTGAATTCAGTTAAAGAGTTATTAGGACATTCTAGTTTGGCTTCAACGCAAATTTATACCCATAGCAGTTTGTCTGAACTCAAAAAAGTATATCAAGAGGCGCATCCTAGGAATAAAAAATAATTCTGAAATGTTTAACCATTAAAAAGATTGATTATGAAGGTAAATGTTCATGCAGTTAACTTTACTGTTGACAAAAAGCTAGTAGATTTCGTTCAAGAGAGAATGGATAAATTGGAGAAATATTATGATAGAGTTGTCTCTTCTGATATTTTTATGAAAGTAGAAAAGACAAGTGAGAAGGAAAATAAAATTGTCGAAATAAAGATTAATGTTCCTGGAGATGATTTTTTGGTTAAAAAGCAGTGCAAATCCTTTGAGGAAGCAGTTGAACAATCGGCAGAATCTCTAGAGCGATTACTGGTAAAGCGTAAAGAAAAGTTAAGAACACATATTTAATTAAAATTTTTTTTAAAAAATGTTTTGATTAAAAGATAAAATCTCTACATTTGCAGTCCGTTAGAAATAGCGGACTTTTTTTATTGATATTGCCAGCGTAGCTCAGTTGGCTAGAGCAGCTGATTTGTAATCAGCAGGTCGTGGGTTCGAGTCCCTCCGCCGGCTCAAAAGGCGAAAGTTTTAATAGAAAAAGTTGGGGAGATACTCAAGCGGCCAACGAGGGCAGACTGTAAATCTGCTGTGTGAACTTCGCAGGTTCGAATCCTGCTCTCCCCACAAGAATTAATTTTAGATTGAAGGTTTAAGATTGTAGATTGAAAAAATCTAAAATTAGAAATCTAATCTCTTTGATCAAGGATTCTGCCGACTTAGCTCAGAGGTAGAGTGCTTCCTTGGTAAGGAAGAGGTCACGGGTTCAATTCCCGTAGTTGGCTCAAGTAAGTAGGAAATTGAAATAAATATATAAACTAGATTAAAAATTAAGTAAAATGGCAAAAGAAACCTTTAACCGTTCGAAACCACACTTAAATATTGGTACGATCGGACACGTAGATCACGGTAAAACTACTTTAACAGCAGCAATCACAAAAGTGTTATCTGATGCTGGTTACTGTCAAGCAAAATCATTTGATCAAATTGATAATGCTCCTGAAGAAAAAGAAAGAGGTATTACAATTAATACATCACACGTAGAGTATGAAACTGCTAACCGTCACTACGCACACGTTGACTGTCCTGGTCACGCGGATTACGTAAAAAACATGGTTACTGGTGCTGCTCAAATGGACGGTGCTATCCTTGTTGTAGCTGCAACTGACGGACCAATGCCACAAACACGTGAGCACATCCTTTTAGGTCGCCAAGTAGGTATTCCTAGAATGGTAGTTTTCATGAATAAAGTGGATATGGTTGATGATGCTGAATTATTGGAATTAGTTGAAATGGAAATCAGAGACTTATTGTCTTTCTACGAATATGATGGTGACAATTGTCCAGTTATTCAAGGTTCTGCTTTAGGTGGATTGAATAATGATGCTGCTTGGGTACCAAAAATTCTTGAATTGATGGAAGCTGTTGATAACTGGATCGAAGAGCCAGTTCGTGATACTGAAAAACCATTCTTGATGCCGGTTGAAGACGTATTTACAATTACAGGTCGTGGAACTGTTGCTACAGGTCGTATCGAAACTGGTATTGCTAATACAGGAGATGCTGTTGAAATCATTGGTATGGGAGCTGAAAAATTAACTTCTACTATTACAGGAGTTGAGATGTTCCGTAAAATCCTTGATAGAGGTGAAGCTGGAGATAACGTAGGTTTATTGTTAAGAGGTATTGATAAAGAATCTATCAAAAGAGGAATGGTTATCATTAAGCCAGGATCAGTAAAACCACACGCTACTTTCAAAGCTGAGGTATATATCTTGAAAAAAGAAGAAGGTGGACGTCATACTCCATTCCATAATAACTACCGTCCACAGTTCTACGTACGTACAACTGACGTAACAGGAGTTATTACTTTACCAGAAGGAGTAGAGATGGTAATGCCAGGTGACAACTTAACAATTAATGTTACTTTGTTAAGCCCAATCGCAATGAGCGTAGGTTTACGTTTTGCTATCCGTGAAGGTGGTAGAACTGTAGGTGCAGGTCAGGTAACTGAAATTGTAGCTTAATACTATAATAAATACCAAAACCAGTGTCGTTTTGACGACACTGGTTTTTATTAACTACGGGCGTAGTTCAAGGGTAGAATAGCGGTCTCCAAAACCGTTGATGGGGGTTCGAATCCCTCCGCCCGTGCAAAATAAACTAATCACTATGACAAAAGTTGTTAATTACATATCAGAATCATTTGAAGAATTAAAATCAAATGTAACTTGGCCAGCTTGGGCTGAAGTACAACGTCTTACGATTGTTGTTGCTGTATTTTCAGTGGTATTCGCTTTAGCAACATGGGGAGTAGATGAAGTATTTGCAAAAACATTAGCTGTGTTTTTTAACTGGATAAAAGCATAATTTTTTGTAATGGCGGATAATAATATAAAAAAGTGGTATGTCGTTCGTGCAGTAAGCGGACAAGAAAATAAAGTAAAAGCTTATATCGAAACGGAAATTGCTCGTTTGGGTATGAGTGATTATGTTTCACAAGTTCTTGTGCCAACTGAAAAAGTGGTTACTGTAAAAGAAGGTAAAAAATTATCAAAAGATAAGGTTTACTTTCCGGGATATGTTATGTTGGAAGCCAATTTAGTTGGAGAAATTCCTCATATTATTAAGTCTATTACAAGTGTTATCGGATTCTTAGGGGAGACTAAAGGTGGAGAACCGGTTCCGTTAAGAATGTCTGAGGTAAATAGAATGCTAGGTAAAGTGGATGAGTTGGCTGTTAATACGGATACTCGTTCTATTCCTTTCAACATTGGAGAAACTATTAAAGTGATCGATGGTCCTTTTAATGGATTTAACGGTACAGTTGAAAAAATTAATGAAGAAAAGCGTAAACTTGAAGTAATGGTGAAAATTTTCGGAAGAAAAACACCTTTGGAATTGAGTTTTATGCAAGTTGAAAAAGTATAATTTTTGTTACATCTATAATAACCACTGCAATCGCTTCCAATGATTGTCGTGTTAAATTTTTTAAAAATGGCTAAAGAAATTAGTAAGGTAGTTAAACTACAAGTTAAGGGAGGTGCTGCGAACCCGTCGCCACCGGTTGGACCTGCTTTAGGAGCTGCTGGGGTAAACATCATGGAGTTCTGTAAGCAATTTAATGCTAGAACACAAGATAAACCCGGCAAAATATGCCCAGTACAAATTACTGTGTATAAAGACAAATCATTTGATTTTGTTGTAAAAACTCCTCCGGCGGCTGTCCAGTTATTGGAAGCTGCAAAGCTAAAGTCCGGATCAGGTGAACCAAATCGTAAAAAAGTAGCAAGCGTTACTTGGGATGTTATCAAAGCAATTGCTGAAGATAAAATGGTAGATTTAAATGCATTCACAATCGAATCTGCTATGAGCATGATTGCTGGAACAGCTAGATCTATGGGTATAACTGTATCAGGAGATTCTCCTTTTTAATTAAGAGAAAGACATGGCAAAATTGACAAAAAAGCAAAAAGAGGCTGCTTCAAAAATTGAAAAGAACAAATTATACTCTTTAAAAGATGCAGCTGCATTGATAAAAGTAATTGCTTCTGCAAAATTTGATGAGTCTGTTGATATCGCTGTTAGATTGGGTGTAGATCCAAGAAAAGCGAATCAAATGGTAAGAGGTGTGGTAACATTGCCTCATGGAACTGGTAAAGATGTTAAAGTATTAGCATTAGTTACTCCAGATAAAGAAGCGGAAGCTAAAGAAGCTGGAGCAGACTATGTAG
>NZ_DASTTN010000025.1:0-2685 GCF_035760125.1 Flavobacterium sp. | reverse complement strand
GGCAGAACCTGAAAATATAATTGCTTTTTTAGAAGCTGATCTCGAAAGTAAATTACCTTTAAAAGGAAAAAAAATACTAATTACCGCTGGACCTACCTATGAAGCAATTGATCCAGTTCGTTTTATTGGAAATCATTCTTCTGGCAAAATGGGATTTGATATTGCCCAAAGTGCTGCTAACCTTGGGGCATCGGTAATATTGATTTCAGGACCAACTCATTTTAAAATAAATCATCCTTTGGTTCAAGTGATTCCAGTGATTTCTGCTCAAGAAATGTATGATGCCTGCCATCAGTATTATCAAGCGGTGGATGTGGCTATTGCAGCAGCTGCCGTAGCCGATTATAGACCAAAGAATGTTGCTTCGCAAAAGATAAAAAAAACAACTGATGATTTTACTATAGAACTTGAGAAGACCAAGGATATTTTGGCTTCGCTCGGACAAATTAAGAAAAATCAGTTTTTAATTGGATTTGCTTTAGAAACTGAAAATGAAATTGAAAATGCTAAAGCGAAAATTCAGAAAAAAAACTTAGATTTGATAGTTCTTAATTCGTTGCAAGATCAAGGAGCTGGGTTTGGAAAAAGCACCAATAAAGTTACCTTTATAGATAGCGCATTTCAAATCGAGCCGATGGATTTGAAATCTAAAGAGGCTGTGGCCGATGATATTTTAAACAAAGTAATAGCACATTTTTATGGTTAGAGTTGTTTTGTTTTTATTTTTTAGTTGTGGCTTTATTCAAGCCCAGCAGCTGAATTGTACAGTGACTATAAATACACAAAAATTAAGCAATGCCAATCAACAGGTTTTCAAAACGCTGGAAACTGCTATAAATGAATTTGTCAATAAAACAGACTGGACTGGACAATCCCTTTCGCAAAAGGAAAAGGTTAATTGTTCGATGTATATTACCATTTCTAGTTACAGTTCTGATCAATTTGTAGCTAATATCCAAGTGCAGTCTTCAAGAAATATTTACAATTCGACTTATTCCTCTCCAGTTCTGAATGTAAATGACAAAGATTTTACTTTTAATTATACTGAATTCGAGAATTTGACCTACATCCCAACAAGTTATGATTCAAATCTTGTTTCTGTACTGTCATTTTATAGCTATATTATTTTAGGAATGGATGCCGATACTTTTGTTCCATTGTTTGGTGATCGCTATTATAAAGAAGCATTAAATATTTCTAATTTGGCGCAACAAGGCGGTTACAAAGGATGGAATCAGTCTGATGGTACATTGAGTAGATTTGTTTTAATCAATGATTTAATGTCGCCTACTTATAATGAAATCAGACAATCTAGCTTTCAGTATTATTTAGGACTAGATACTATGCATCAGGATCTTAAAAAAGCCAAAGAGATTATTAAAGGCTCTTTGATGAATTTGTCCAAATTGAATAATACCAAACCTAATTGTTATTTATTGCGTGTTTTTATGGATTCAAAATCAGATGAAATTGTATCTATTTTTACTGGAGGGCCAAGTATTGCTATAAATGATATGGTAGATAGTTTAAACAAAACATCTTCATCAAATTCCGGTAAATGGCAATTGTTAAAATATTAGTCTTTTAATAATTTCTTTTATTTAATCCAATCTACTCATAAAATTTCAAAAATGATAACTTCACTAGCTATAAAAAACTATGCCTTAATCGAAAAATTAACAATAGATTTTTCAAAAGGGTTTTCAATAATTACAGGTGAAACTGGGGCTGGTAAATCAATAATATTGGGAGCTTTAGGTTTGGCTTTGGGAAAAAGAGCCGACTTAACTTCACTTAAAAATAAAGAAGAAAAATGTGTGATTGAAGCTCATTTTGATATATCCAAATATAATTTAATTCCTTTTTTTGATGCCAATGATCTGGACTACGAACCGGAAACAATAATTCGAAGAGAAATTTTGCCTTCAGGGAAATCGAGAGCTTTTATAAATGACAGCCCTGTTAATTTACAGGAGTTGCAAGAGTTAAGCTTGTATTTAATAGATATTCATTCACAACAACAAACTCAAGAGCTGTCGGATGAGGATGTACAATTCAAAATCATTGACGCCATTGCTGATAATTTAGATACAATTGTGACTTATCAATCGGTTTTGAAAAATTATAAGTCGAATAAGTCCAAATTAAATGCCTTAACTAAAAGAAAATCGGAAGCCTCTAAAGAGCAAGAATACAATACTTTTCTTTTGGAAGAATTAGTGTCTGCCAAGCTAAAATCTGGTGAGCAAGAATTTCTGGAGGAAAATTATGAGCAACTGAATAATGTAGAAATTATCAAAGAATCACTTGATAAATCGTTGGCTATCGCAAATGAAGAACAAATTGGGGTGTTTCATAATTTGAACGAAATAAAAAATGCCATTCAGAAAATTGCTCTTTTCTCATCTGATTATAATTTGTTGTTTGAAAGGATAACAAGTTTGAAAATCGAGTTTGAAGATATTGCAATCGAGCTTAACCGTTGTTCCGAAAAATTAATCAATGATCCTGAGCAATTAAATCTGATTAATCAAAAATTGCAATTGATATATAATTTGGAAAAGAAACATCAAGTAAGTACTGTAGATGAGTTAGTGGTAATTCAATCCAATTTAGAGAATTCTGTTTTGGAATTGGGGAATATAGATGACGAAATTGCAAAACTAACCGAGTTGGTTGATGATA
>NZ_DASTTN010000024.1:0-17047 GCF_035760125.1 Flavobacterium sp. | reverse complement strand
TTATCTTCGACAACCAACACTTTAAATACTTGACTGGAAGTCATATCTACTTGAATGTTATTTATAATTTCAATAGTTTTGGCTGCATTGCATTCAAAGTTGATAAGAAAACTAAAAGCTGTCCCTTTTCCTAAGTCACTTTCAACAACAATCTCACTACCAAAAAGTTCCAATAATCTTTTAACTATTGGCAAACCCAAACCAGTCCCTTGATAATCTACTTCCTTCCTTCCTACTTGAACAAATTTATCAAATATTTTTTCTTGATCTAGAGGGGCAATTCCAATTCCATTATCTTTAATCTTAATGGATATGGAATGAATTTTATCTTGTATTTCAACTTGTTTGGCAATTATATAAACCTCTCCATTTTTGGTGAATTTCAAGGCATTGCTAACTAAATTCATAAGAATCTGAGCGAATCTGAGCTTGTCTCCTATTAAACTTTCTGGAATTAATGGATCAACATCTATATATACTTTATTGTTATTTTTTTTAGCAATAAAAGACAATGAATTTTTTATCATATGAAATTCATCTGCCAAATTAAAAGTCAAGTCATCCAATATAACTTTATTTTCTTCAATTTTATTGATCTGCAAAATATCATTAACTAAAGACAACAAATAACGAGCCGAAAATTTTAAAGAATTTAAATGTGGACTTGATGCAAGCTCTTTATGTTCTTCCAATAACAAATCGGTAATACCAACTACCCCATATAATGGAGTTCGTAATTCATGACTTATTGTAGAAACAAATTGCGTTTTCAGAATAGATGATTCTTCTGCTTTTTTATTAGCAATAATCAATTCCTCGTTGGCTATCATCAAATCAGCATTTGATTTTAATCGGAACTTATTATTTTTAATCAATGAGTTCAGAAAAAGCAACAAAACAAAAATTGCGATTATAAAAAGTAGGACAATGATTCTTGATTTTTTTAAACTTTGAAATTGTAAATCTCTTTCATTTTCAATTTTATCAATGGTCCTTTTGTATTCATCCAATTCAAAATTAATTCCTTCTACATTTGCCTTTTCTAATTTTTCTTCAGCATAAATCTCATCGTTGAGTTTAGTATAAATATCTAGATTTTCATAAGCTCTTTTATAATCTTTTCGTTTCAATAAAAACTTTGAAAACTCTAAATGAGAAAAAGATAAATCTGATTTCTCATTTAGTTTTCTTCCAAGCTGAATAGCTTCTTTAAAATAAAATTCAGCTTTTGCAACTTCATTTTTATAATTGCAATACATACCGTTAAGCATGTTTAATACAACAATAATAAAATCATTATTATGCTTTTTATAATAAGAATTAATCATTTTCAGACTCTCTTCCCCTTCTTTGAATTTACCAACATCAAAAAAAGCCCAAGCTATGTTGAGATTGGTAAAAGCCATTTGAGAAGAATCGGGTATTTTTTTACTGTATTCAAGTGCCTTTCTATAATAAGCTACTCCTTTTTCATATTTCTTTTTTTCAAAGCAATACATATTCCCAAGATTATTATTAATCCTTTGTTTTACAGTATCATTCTGAGTAAGATTGGCATAAATCAAGGCTTTATTGTAATAAAAAATAGCCTTGTCAAATTCAACTAAAGCATTATAATTGGCAGCAACATTATTATAATTTTCAGCTATAAGGACATTCGCATGTATAGGAACAGCTTTACGCAAAGCTAATCTTGAAATCAATAAAGATTTTTCAAAATTACCAGATTCACGTAGCTTAGTAGCTTGTTTTGTTAATTTATCAATTACTTTTTTGGTTGGTAATTGTGTTTGACCAAATGCAGTACCAAAAAGGCTAAACCACAAAATAATTAACAAAACTCTTCTTATAGAGGGCATAAATAGCAGTTGTTTATTCAAATATACATCATAATCTATAGATAAATTACATTTTAATTCAGAATATTTTAAAATATAACATTCACATTACTAAATAAAAAAGCAGTTACATTTTGGGTTGTAACTGCTTTTATAAATAAATTATATCACTCTGCTTTTTTGACATTAAAATCAAATAAAAACATTTTAATTTGCATTTTGAAAATTTTGCTTTTCTTCTTTTTCATCTTCCCATTTTCCAACTACCGAAGTGGCCAATGCATTACCTAAAACGTTCGTAGCACTTCTAAACATATCGCAAAAATGATCTATCGGCAATATTAAGGCAATACCCTCAATTGGTATTTTAAACATTCCACAAGTAGCAGCAACAACGACTAAACTCGCTCTAGGAACCCCAGCTATTCCTTTACTGGTAAGCATTAGAACAAAAAGCATTGTAAACTGAGTAGGATAATCCAAATGAATTCCATAGGCTTGAGCAATAAAAATACCTGCAAAAGTCATGTACATCATACTCCCGTCTAAATTGAATGAATAGCCCAATGGCAACATAAAAGCCACTATTTTATCCTTCACTCCAAATCGTTCTAATTCTTCTGTAAGTTTTGGAAAAACCGCCTCAGAACTAGTAGTACTAAAAGCAATAATCAATGGACTCACAATATGTTTCAGTAATACTTTTATTCCTTTCCCAAGAAAAAGAAACCCTACAATAATTAATACCACCCAAAGTGTACCAATACCTATTAGAAATGAGCCGAAGAATTTAAAATAAGTAATTGCCAATTCCTGAAAATCCCGAACAGCAAAGACTCCTGCAATAGCACCAAAAACACCAATTGGAGCAAATTTCATTACAAAATTTACCATTTTTAAAACAATATGCGAAGTTCTATCCAAAAAGTCTGTCACTGGTTTTGCATGATCACCTATTGATGCAGCTGCCAATCCGAAGAATATAGAAAATATTACAATCTGCAAAATTTCATTGGTAGCCATTGCTTCGAAAAGACTCTTTGGTACAATGTGTTCTATAAAATTTTCAAAAGATAAATTTTGTGTTTTTGCCGTAACGTCTGTAGCCGAAGCTAAATCAACATTAGATAAATTTAAACCAACACCAGGTTGCAATAAATTCACATATAACATCCCAATTAATAATGAAATAAATGAAGCTGTAAAGAACCAGGCTAAAGCTTTCCCACCAATTCTACCAACCGTTTTTATGTCACCTAACTTAGCAATTCCAACTACTAAAGTTGTAAAAACTAATGGTGCAATAATCATTTGTACTAGCCTAATAAAAATAGTGGCCAACATTTTTATTTTATTGCTAAATTCTTGTGCACTTTCGACTGTAGTAGAATTGTGAATAATAACACCTAATACAGCTCCTAAGAACATTGCAATCAGAATCTGACCTGTAAGGCCTTTTAAAAATGATGGTTTTTTAGTTGTAATTGTAGTCATTAAATTAATTTCAAGGTTAAATCTCAATATTTAGCTCGTCAAAATACTGAGGATGCTTTGCAATTATAAATATGTTTTATTCAAAAGATAAAAATCAGCAAGAACAATAGCCGCCATGGCTTCTACAATAGGAACTGCACGAGGTACAACGCAAGGATCATGACGCCCTTTTCCTGTCATTTCGGTTATATTTCCTTTATTGTCCAATGATTCCTGTTTTTGCATTATAGTTGCTACAGGTTTGAAAGCAACACGGAAATAGATATCCATACCATTGCTTATTCCTCCTTGAATTCCTCCAGAAAGATTCGTTTTAGTAGTTCCATCAGGATTATATAAATCATTATGCTGACTACCTTTCATTTTAGAACCTTCAAAACCACTTCCAAATTCGAAACCTTTTACCGCATTGATAGAAAGCATAGCTTTTCCAAGTTCGGCATGTAATTTATCAAAAACGGGCTCTCCAAGTCCAACAGGTACATTTTGAATTACACAAGTAACCACACCTCCTACAGTATCACCCTCTTTTCGAATTTGCTTAATATAATCTTCCATTATTGCAGCCATCGCTTCATCAGGACAACGTACTGGATTGCTTTCTATTTTAGAAAAATCCAATTCTTGGTATGGCGTATCCAAACAAAGAGGACCTACAGCCGAAACATAAGCATTTATTTTAATATTAGATAGCATTTGTTTAGCAATAGCTCCCGCTACTACTCTACTTGCCGTTTCACGAGCCGAACTTCTTCCTCCTCCACGATAATCTCTAAATCCATATTTTTGATCATACACATAATCTGCATGACTTGGTCTGTAATTATCCTTTATATGTGAATAATCGTCTGATTTTTGATTGGTATTCGGAATAATAAAACCAATAGGTGTTCCAGTAGTTTTTCCTTCAAAAATTCCTGATAAAAATTGAACATCATCTGGTTCTTTTCTTTGCGTAACTATTGCAGATTGACCTGGTTTTCTTCGTGACATTTCAAATTGGATTGCCTCCAAATCCAGTTGGATTCCAGAAGGACATCCATCAATAATTCCACCTAATGCTTCACCGTGTGATTCTCCAAAAGTAGTTATTCTATATAGTGTGCCGTAGCTATTTCCTGCCATTGTATAAAATTTTTACGCAAATGTAAGTTTTATGAATTAAACTAAAAATTATAAATTAGTAATATTTCACAATAATCCCACACAATATCCATATAAATCTTATTGTTTTTTAGCGTAAATAAACTGTAAACTCTTAAAATGCAATTGATAATTGATGTGTAAACTTTGCCAATTTATATCAACATAAAAGAAAACGTATTTTTATTATTTCAAATAAAAACATAAACACTTGATTTAAAAATAACTACACTCAAATTTTATTATTTTTTGTAATTTTATAAGCAGTATGTTTATTAACACCAAAAAAAATAGCCGAATGAAAAAAAACTACTACTGCTTATATCTGCTAATTGGACTGGTATTTTCTAGTCAAGCACAAGAAAATCAAGAAAATATTACAAAACAAGATAACATTTCAAAAAATGCAATTGGATTGCGAATTGGAAATAATCATGGCATTGGAGTTGAAATCTCATATCAAAAAAAATTATTGACAAAAAATCGATTGGAACTTGATTTGGGTTTCACCAATGACAATAATACCGATGCCATAAAACTATCTGGAATCTATCAATGGTATTGGAATATTGAAAAAGAATTAGATTGGTATACCGGCTTTGGTGGTGGATTAGGGTACTGGAATACTGATGATAATTACAATAATGGATATGGAAGCGATAATGGAATTTTTGCAGTAATTAATGGAGATGTTGGTATTGAGTACAACTTCCAAGAAACTCCTATTCAACTTGCAATGGATTTAAGACCGGAATTTGTCTTTAATAATTACGAGAAAAATGATTTTGGATTAAATCTAGGCTTGGCAATTCGGTATAAATTCTAAAAAAAAATCCATCTTATACTAATGCTAAAGATGGATTTTTTTACCTATTTGTATTTATTAATTGCCTTGAGATACAAAGCCTCATAAACAGGTAGAATGTTTTTTATGTCAAAACTTTCGGCTACATGCAAGGCATTCTTTTTAAATTCGGCAAGAACTGAATCCTTTTTTAATATTTTCAATGCATTTTCGGCCATTTCATTAACTTCTCCGACATCACTCAAATAACCCGAAACTCCATCTATATTCACCTCAGGCAAACCACCCGAATTACTTGAAATTACAGGAACTCCACAAGCCATTGCTTCGAGCGCTGCCAATCCAAAACTTTCAGTTTCTGATGGCAAAAGAAACAAATCCGTAAGACCTAAAATTTTGTCTATTTCGTTACTATTACCAAAAAAAATCACTTTGTCTTGAATACCGAACTTTCTGCACATTTTCTCGGCCTTTTCTTTTTCAGGACCATCGCCTACCATCATTAATTTGGATGGAATTTCTTTTTGAATTTTATAAAATATTTTAATGATATCCGGAATACGTTTTACCTTTCTAAAATTACTGATATGCGTTATTATCCTCTCCTCAGGATTGGCCATTACAGAACGTCGACAAGGAACCGTCGGGTCATATTTATTTTTGTCCAATTCAATAAAATTCGGAATCACCTGAATTTCATTTTTTATATTGAATAATTTTAATGTATCATCTTTTAAACTTTGGGAAACCGAAGTCACATAATCTGATTTATTGATACTAAAGGTTACTGCTGGCTTATAAAATGGATGATTTCCAACTAAAGTTATATCAGTCCCGTGAAGCGTTGTAACCATCGGAATATCGATTCCTTCATCTTTCAACATTTGCTTAGCCATATAACCCGCATATGCATGAGGAATGGCATAATGCACGTGCAAAACCTCAATTTTATATAATTTAACCATATCCACTAGCTTACTGGAGAGAGCCAATTCATAAGGCTGAAAATGAAATAAAGGATATTCTGGAACAATTACTTCGTGATAGTGTACATTGGGATTTAACAATGCTAAACGCACTGGTTGACTATAGGTTATAAAATGAATTTCGTGACCTCGTCTAGCTAATTCTAGACCTAATTCTGTAGCAACTACGCCACTTCCGCCAAATGTTGGATAACAAACAATTGCTATTTTCATGTATAATTTTTAAGTGGAACGAAATTAAGGAGATTAGGTATCTTTTAGTATAAAATAAAGTTAAAATTTAACTTTTTAAACTTCATTCTTTGAAACTAAATTCTATAATTTTTCATAATTAATATTGTTTATTTACATTTTCATTCCAGCCATCGGATCGCTCCCTCTTCTGAATTTATATTCGCTGTTTATGGCATAGGCTCCTGTAATCACCACTTTTTTGGAGCTGTCAATTTCCGATTTAATTTCAATCATACCTTCTACTTCGGCTCCAGTTTCTACCATAACATCTTCAAACACACCAGGTCTTTTTTCTACCCAAATATAAGAGGCATTTTCTTCCCGAATCACCGCATCTATCGGGACAAACAGTCCTTTCACATTGGGTTGGGACAATTTAACCACGGCTTGCATTCCGGGTTTTAGTTGTAAATCTTGATTTGGAATTTCCAGTCGAATTAGAAGCAGTCTGGTCTCAGGATTGATTTCATGATTAATGAAAGAAACTTTTGCATTAATTGTTTTATCCGGAAAGTCAGGAAAAACAATTTTTGCGTTTTGCCCAAGATGTACACTTTTAGCATAGTTTACGTTTACTTGAGTTTCAACCCAAAGACTGTTTAAATCAGCCAATTTAACCACTGCTGAACCCTCCATAGCATAACCGCCTTCCGTTGCAATTATTTCAGAAACATAACCACTTGTAGTACTGTAAAAAATGGCATTGGGAGAAACTTCAACTTTAGTCTTTATACTTTCAATTTGGGCATTGGTTAAACCAAAAAACAATAATTTTTGCTTGGCCGATTTGAGCATACTCAGGGCGTTTTTGCCAAAATCCCCCGGCATAGCCAATTGTTTGTAGGCTGTTAAATAATCCTGTTTGGCAACAGCAATGTCTTCACTATACAAAGAATAAACTGGCTCGTTTTTTTTGACATATTCACCAATGGTTTTTAAGTATAACTTATCAATTCGTCCCATTGCTCTTGCTGAGACTATATTGACTTTTTCCTGATTAATAGTTAAAACTCCGGTATAATTTTGCTCAAGACTACTTTGACTTTTTGTAATAGTTTGAGTTGTGATATTACCCAACCGGATTTGCTGTTTGCTTAAACTTATTTCGTTTGGATCAGTGTCACTTTTTTTTGTTGGGGCTAACTCCATATGACAAATAGGACATTTTCCTGGCTTATCTTCTTTTATTTGCGGATCCATAGAACAAGTGTAGAAAATTGTTTCATCAGTCATTTTATGTCCACTATGATCTTCTTTATTTTTAGAATTGCAAGCAATAATTATCGCAAACAGTAATGATAGTAAACTGATTTTTTTTATTGTCTTCATCATTATTTGGTTTTAATGAAGCTTTCGCTGTCAATTAGATATTGTGCATTTTTAGCGATTGTATCTCCCACAGAAATACCTCCAATAATTTGAACAAAATCATCTATTTCAAGCCCCGTTTGTATCGCCTTTGCTTTGAAACCATTGTCCATTTTTACAAAAACTATTTTTCTCTCACCCACGCTAATCAAAGCTTGTTTTTGCAACCAAATTGCCTTTGTTGAATTCAATTGTACAACACCTTGTAATCTTGTGCCAATGAGTAATTTTAGATTTTCATTATTCAAATACACTCGAATTCTATTCGTTTTTTCGGTTGAATTTAATTGTGTTTCCACAAAATTTATTTTTGCGTAAATGATATTTTTTTCATCTAATTCAGAAGTAATGTCAATGGACTGATTGATTTTAATTAAGCTATTGTATCCTTGCAAAACATTGAAAACACCCCAAACTTTTTCGGTATTCATTAATTTGAAAACCACTTCTCCTTTCTTAATATAGCTTCCTTCTTTTACATCTAATGTTTCAGTATTATTGCTTGCATTTGACATTGAAGAAGTTACTGGGGTAGTCATTTTTTCGGTTCCTGTAATGATTCCGTTTGCAGGGCTGTAAATAGCAATTACCGGATTCGTTTTTTGAGTAGAAGCCAATGCATTTACCTGATTATTTGTCATTCCATAGAGTATTAATTTCTGCTTGGCTGCATTAATAATCGATTTGTTTTGATTGTCATTAGAAATCAAATAGATAAAATTTTGCTGTTCGGTCAATAATTCCGGACTGTATATTTCAAATATTTTTTGACCTTTCGATACTTTTTGGTATTTATAATTGATGTACATTTTTTCTATTCGACCATTTATTCGCGCTGAAATATTTACAAATGAATTGGGGTCGTAAACTACTGTTCCAGGTAAACTAACTTCACTACTTATAACCGTGTCTTTTATCGTAATGGTTTGATATTTTCCAACAATAAAATTATCGGTTCGTTTCAAAAGATCGTCGATCGAATCATTTTTTTCGGAATGGTCTTCGTTAACTTTTTTTACTAAAACCATTCCGCAAATAGGACAATTTCCTGGTTTATCCTTTATGACTTGCGGATGCATCGAACAAGTATAAACCTCATTTTGATGTTCCACTTCTGAATGATTGCCTGATTTTGTTGCAAAAAAATAGATTGTAATTCCAATAATAGAAATCACAACAAACATCAAACTATACTTTACATAATTATTCATAACTAATTAATTTCAAGCTGTTTTTCGATTTCTACCTGTGTCGTTAAAATCGATTTTAATTTATCTAAAGCATCGATTTGGGTCATATTCATAGCCTCCCAAGCTTCTAAAGCCACGAACAAATCTCCGGTGTTGTTTTGCCAAGCCAAAATGGCGGTATCGTAGTTTCGTTTCAAGGCTGGAATAATATTGTCTTGAGTGATTTGGTATTGCTTTTTCAGATTCAAAAACTCGGCGTTCATTCCTTTTATCATTCCGCTAGCTTCATTTGCAATCATTTGTTTTTGCCAATCCAAACTTTCGTTTTTAATGCGATAGCTTTCCATATTGGCTTTATTCATTTTGGTGGACCAAGATACCGGAATAGTAATCATTCCCATCAATGAAAATTGTTGCGGTTGATTCCCGAAAGCAAACATATGGTCGTATTTTACTCCAAATTCCGGTCTCGTACCTGCTTTCTCCACCTCAATTTTAAAGTTGTTGATTTCCTTAGTTTTATCAATGGCTTTGATGTCGCTGCGGTTGTTGATATAAGGAGACAAATCGGCTTCAAGGAGATTGAAATCCTTAATCTCGTAATTGGAATCAATTTCAAAATCCACATTTTTATCACGAGCCATCAAGGTGTTGAGCATGTATTTTCGTTGTGAAGCGTCATTTTCCAACATCACAATCATACTTTGCAAAGAAGCATATTGGGATTTAGCTTTGTAGTACGATGGCAATTTATCCATATTGTACTGATAACGTATTTCCATACTTTTAATCATATACTCCAAAAGCTGAAGATTATCTTGGGCTATTTTTGTTTTTTTCTTGATGATAATCCATTCGTAATAATAGGTTTTCCCCAATGCGTTCAATTGGTTCTGAGTGAAATTTTTATTTTCATTTTCGACCAATGACATTGCTTTCATCAAATTTTCATTGGCATTCAACCTGGAAGCATTCGGAATCATTTGGGTTACCCCCAACATATAGTTTCCCATACCTGACCCCATTTCATTGGCTTTCCATAGATTGGCATTGTACGGAGTCATAAAAAACCCTGTTTCTACTTGAGGTGCCATCCAACTTCTGGCTCCTTTGGCCGAAGCATCCATGCTCTGAATATCAGTATCATACATTTTCAATTGTGGATTATTGGTTTTGATGGTACTCAAAACATTATCCAAAGTAAGTGTTTGGGCCTTACTATTTGCAACGCTTAAAATCAAACAACTTAGGGCGATATAAAATTTAATGTTTTGCATCTATCAGATTTATTTTTCCTTTTGTTCTCAATTCATGAAGTTTTACCATTTCAAAAACAACAGGGGTTACTAATAATACATAAATCGTTGAAGTAATTGTTCCTCCTATGAGCGGAACAGTGATAGGGAGCATTACATCTGCTCCTGTTCCCGTTGCCCAAAGAATTGGAATCAGACCAAATAATGAAACGGAAACGGTCATTAGTTTTGGGCGCAATCTCTTAGCAGAACCGTCAATAATATATTCTCTTATTATTTCTTCTGTTAAGGTTTCTTTGCTGTTACCATATTTTTCTACCATTTTGTTCATAGCTTCATTCAGATAAATGGTAATCAGCATTGCCGTTTCGATCGCCAAACCAAATAAGGCTATAAAGCCGACAGCTACTGCTACCGACAAGTTGATACCATAAAAATAGACCATGAAAACGCCGCCGATTAATGCAAAAGGAACTGTTATCATTGTTATCAAAGCCTCTTTCATGGAATTATAAGTGAAATATAAAATGAGGAAAATAATCACAACAACAATTGGTAATATCAAACCCAATGTTTTGTTGGCTCTGATTTGGTTTTCCCATTGTCCACTCCATTCCACATAGTATCCTTTGGGCATTTTGGTAATCATTTCATTCAGTTTTGCCTGTGCTTCTTTGACAGTACTTCCTAAATCACGGTCACGAACATTAAATAAGACACTACCTCGTAGCATTGCATTTTCGCTGTTTATCATTGGTGGACCATCGCTTATTTTTACATCGGCAACCGTTTCTAATGGAATGGGACCAAAATCCATTGTTTGTACCTGCAGTTTTTTCAAAGCTTCAATGCTATTCCGATATTCTTGTGCATATCTCGCGTTGACCGAAAAACGTTGTCTTCCTTCAATGGTAGTAGTGAGTTTCATTCCACCAATGGAAGCTTCCACAACGTTGTTTATATCATCGATGCTTAGTCCATATCTGCCAATGACTTCACGTTTGGGTACAATATCTATGTATTTGCCACCCGTTATAGGTTCGGCATACAAATCTTTTACTCCCGAAGTTCCCTCTAATGCCATTTTTATTTTTTGTGATAAAGCATTAATGGTGTCTAAACTTTCGCCGTAGATTTTTATGCCCACATCGGTTCTGATACCTGTCGAAAGCATATTGATACGGTTGATAATAGGTTGCGTAAAACCGTTGGTTACTCCTGGTATTTGCAGTTTGTTGTTGATTTCATTTATGATATCGCCTTTTGTTTTACCCTCTCTCCATTCTTGGTGGGGTTTTAGCAAAACAATCGTTTCAATCATACTTATGGGGCTGTTATCGGTCGCTGTATTGGCTCTGCCTGCTTTTCCCAAAACGTGAGCCACTTCGGGAATTGATTTTATCAATCGGTCCTGTACCTGCAAAATTCGTTTCACTTCAGAATTAGAAACGTCTGGTAATGTTACGGGCATAAATAAAACAGAACCTTCATC
The DNA here is from genome assembly GCF_035760125.1 of Flavobacterium sp. Lineage (GTDB taxonomy): Bacteria > Bacteroidota > Bacteroidia > Flavobacteriales > Flavobacteriaceae > Flavobacterium. Next base: position 5,241 of record NZ_DASTTN010000024.1, on the reverse strand, counting down.
GAGCGGAGGCATAAATTCGGATCCCAAACGAGTAAACATTAACACGCCAATTAACAGCGCCACAATATTGATTGCTAAAACTGTTTTTCTCCATTTTAAACAAAAGGTCAAAATGGGTGTGTAGATGCTTTCCAATTTTCTGTTTATTGGATTTTTTTCTTCCGGACGGAGTTTTCCTTTCAGTAAAAAACTTATTAGCACTGGTGTTAGCGTGATTGCCAAAAAGGCATCAACAATAAGAATAAAGGACTTTGTATAGGCTAATGGACTAAAAAGTTTGCCTTCCATTCCTGTGAGAAGAAACACAGGTAGAAAAGACGCAATTACAATTATTGTTGAATAAAAAACACCCGGCCCCACCAATTTAGACGATGCTTCAATTATCTTGAGTTTTTCTTCCGAAGATAATAGGTCTTGCTCTTTTTTGAATATTTTTAATAGTCTCTCTTTCATCTTAAACAGATTCATTATTGTTAACCATTTCTTCCTGCTTTTCCGAAATATTCCGATAAGAATTCTCTACCATTACAATACCATCATCAACCACAACACCTATCGCCAATGCAATTCCTGTTAATGACATAATATTGGAAGAGATACCGAAAGCCTCAAGTAAAATAAAACCCACAGCTACTGAAATGGGAAGCTGAATAAGTATAATCAAAGCACTTCTCCAATGAAAAAGAAAAAGAAGAATAACAATGGAAACAGCAATCATCTCTTCGATTAGCGTTCCTTTGACTGATTCAATTGCTTTCTCAATCAATTCGCTCCTGTCATAAGAAGTTTTAAAAGTAACGCCATCGGGCAATCCTTTCTCCACTTCTTTCATTTTGGCTTTGACCGCATTTATGACTTTATCGGCATTTCCTCCATATCGCATTACCACAATACCGCCAACTACTTCTCCTGTACCGTTTTCATCAAAAATACCCAAACGCAAATCACCTCCCATTTGGATGGAGCCAATGTCCTTTACCCGCACCGGAATAGAATTGTAATTCTTGATGGCAATCTCTTCTACATCCTTTATGTTTTTAATATATCCCAATCCTCTTATGATATAAGACATATCGCTCATTTCAAATTTTCTTCCTCCAACGTCGTTATTATTGGCTTTAACGGCGTTCATTACTTCCATCATACTGACTTTGTAATATTGCATTTTCAAAGGATCCAAAACCAATTGGTATTGCTTTTCAAAACCTCCAAACGAAGCCACTTCTGCAACTCCCGGAACGGTTTGTAGCGCAAATTTCACGTACCAATCCTGCAAGGCTCTTTGCTCACCCAAGTCCATACCATTTGCGTCAAGGTGATACCAAAAAATATGACCAACACCTGTTCCGTCTGGTCCTAAAGTGGGAACCACACTTTGGGGCAAAAGTCGTTGGGCATAATTCAGCCGTTCCAAAACCCTTGTTCTTGCCCAATAAATATCAACATTATCCTCAAAAACAATATATACGAAGCTCATTCCAAACATAGAAGCACCCCGAATATTCTTCACTTTTGGGATTCCCTGAAGGTTTGAAACCAAAGGATAAGTTACTTGTGCTTCGATAACCTGAGGACTTCTTCCCATCCACTCGGTAAATACAATTACCTGATTTTCGGATAAATCAGGAATGGCATCTATAGGATTTTGTTGCACAGAATAAACACCCCAAGCAAATAAACAGGCCGAAACAAGCAAGACTACAAATCGGTTTTTTAATGAAAATGATATTAATTTTTCTACCATAATATTCAATATTTAGAGGAAAGAATATTGACGATTTGTGTTCCAATGAACTTAATAAAAAATACCTTTTTGAAGATTTTTTTCATCTTATAATTCTTTTCTCACTGAACCACAAGTAAGCATTTCCGAACCAAAATATGGGTTTTTGATGTCTTTCACCTCGCTTATCCAAATAGCACCTTTTCCTCCATCAGCCATTGGACAAAAATCCTGATACAATTTTTGTTCTGTCCCAAAAGTTTTCACTAAGTCATTAATGTCTTTGCTCATTAAAACAAAATGCTCTCTTTGGTGTGCAATATTTCCTCCATTATCACCAATATGTTCTGCATGTTCTTTGACATCATCGGCAATATCCATATAGATTTTCATCTGTTCGGCAGACAATTTTTTCATATCAATTTTTTCCAAAGTCACAACCATTGCTTTTCCTGCATCAGCAGAAGCATCACTGTCGTCTTTTGTCAAAGCATTTTTTAGAGACAGATAATTATCTACAATTCCTTTGATTGAAAAAGCAGTTGGATTAACTTTTACGATGGTCGTTTCTGTTTCCGTTTTATTGACTGTGGAATCCATTGTTTCTTCTTGTTGTTTGCTTTTTTGGTTACAAGAAACCAATGTGAATAAAATTACTAAAGCCGAAAGAATTATGTTTCTCATTTTTAAATTTTTAAGATATTGAAAAATTAGATTAGTGTTTATGGTCTTCTTTTGGAGTCATTTCCATACCGCATTTGGCGCATTTACCGGGTTTGTCAGAAATTGTACCGTCCATTGGACAAACATATTTTGTAACAATTTCACTTGTAGGTTGACTTCCTTTTAGCGGGTGGGCATCAACTTTTTCGGTTATTTTTACCAAATCCTTCCCACATTTAGAACATTGACCTGGTTTATCAGAAACTGTACCGTCCAAAGAGCAAACATATTTTGTTACCGTTTTGCTCATAGGTTGGCTTCCTTTTAGAGCGTGAGTATCAATTTTTTCGGTAGTTTTTACCATTGCCGTTGCACATTTTGAACATTTACCCGGTTTATCAGAAGTAGTGCCGTCCATAGGACAAACATATTTTGTTACCGTTTTAGTCATAGGCTGACTTCCTTTTAGGGCGTGGGTATCAATTTTTTCGGTGGTTTTTACCAAATCCATTCCACATTTTGGACATTTACCGGAACTTAGATTCGTCTCGTCAGGATGCATTGGGCACACATAAACAATTTTTTGTTCTTCTTTTTTTGCAGCTTCTGCATCTACTTGAGCATTTACTGTTGTACTAAATGCAAAAAATGCACTTAATACGATAATTAATGTTTTCATTTTTTTTTGATTTTAATAAACGGGAATTAACTTCATCGAAATATTCGATTTAGTGAATAACCATTTTGTTTTAAGTTTGAATAATTTTGAATTGACTAGGCTATAGAATAATAAAAACAATAATTCAATAACCTATAAATGATTTAAAGCAAGAGCTGCTTTGAATTTGGCACACTTATGGCTGTCAAATATAGATTTAGCTTATTTTTGGTATAAGCCAGAGAGAATTGAAGCCGGAAGAAATTGAGGTTTCAAAATTGTAAAATCTTTGTTTTTCTGAAGAAAAATTAAAACGATTAGTATCAATGTTCCATTCAGTAATAGAAATAGAAGTGTTGCTAGAAGAAGCACAAGCACATTTAGCATGATTGCATTTACCTCCGCAACCATTGTGATTTTTACTTTTTGAATGACTATCATTTTTACAGCAATCATCATCACACATTTTAGTAGAAATCTCTTTTTTGGAAGAATTTTTTGTTAAATTATTATCACATGCTAAAGCAACATTTGGCATCAATAAGAAGCCAAATAAAACAATTAATAATGTGATAAACTTATTCATTTTTTACTTTTATTTGTATATCAAATTTAAGAAAATTATTTTGTTTGACAGCCAATACCCTGTTAAAAACACAATACTATTATTAAAAAAGGATACCTGAATAACATTAGCATCCTTATTTTTTTTTTACCTAAAACTTCATTCTCTGAATCCGAACCGCATTTAAAATTGCCAATAAAGCAACACCTACATCAGCAAAAACTGCTTCCCACATCGTTGCCAAACCTCCAGCTCCAAGTATTAAAACAACAGCTTTCACCGCAAAGGCCATGGTAATATTTTGCCACACGATTTTTTTGGTTTGTTTTCCAATATTAATTGCTGTGTAAATCTTTGAAGGCTGGTCATTTTGAATAACAATATCTGCGGTTTCAATAGTCGCGTCACTTCCTAGTCCACCCATTGCAATTCCAGCATCAGCAAGTGCTATAACAGGAGCATCATTTACTCCATCACCAACAAAAGCGACTTTCTGATTTTGCAATTTTAATGCTTCAACTTGTAAAGCTTTGTTTTCAGGCAACAAATCACCAAATGCAAAGTCGATATTCAACTCTTTTGCCACAGCTTTTACAACCGCTTCTTTATCGCCCGAAAGCATAACCGTTTTGACATTTATTTTATGCAAACTCCGAATCGCAGCTTTTGCATCTTCTTTAATCTCATCTGAAATTAAAAAATACCCTGAATACACTTTATTGATTGCAACAACTATAATGGTAAATGGTGAATTGTAAATTTCCAAATCATATTTGATATTGAATTGCTGCATCAGTTTTGCATTCCCCAAAATCACTTCGATATTATTGACTTTTCCTTTAAGTCCCAGCCCTGCTATTTCTTCTACCTCAGTTACTTTTAGATTCTCATTCAATGTTTTTGAATATTCAACAATCGCGGTTCCGACAGGATGTGTCGATTTTGATTCTAAAGCTGCCGTGTATTTCACCAAATCCTCTTCAGAAATTCCCACCGTCACTACTTTTTGCACTTTGAAAACGCCTTTGGTCAATGTTCCTGTTTTGTCCATAACCACCACTTCAATGGCTGCCATTACATCCAAAAAATTAGAACCTTTGAACAAAATTCCATTTTTACTCGCAGCTCCAATTCCGCCGAAATACCCCAACGGAATAGAAATAACCAAAGCACACGGACAGGAAACCACCAAAAATACCAATGCTCGATACAGCCAATCTTTAAAAACATAATCGGCTACAAAAAACATTGGTACCAAACAAATGGCTAAAGCAAGATAAACTACAATTGGTGTATAGACTTTGGCAAACTTTCGTATAAACAATTCGGTTGGTGCTTTTTTGGCTGTTGCTTCTTGCACCATTTTGAGTATTTTGGAAAGTTTACTATCGGTATATGCAGTTGTTACTTCAATTTCAACAACTGTATTTAAGTTAATCATTCCTGCCAAAACTACCTCATTTCTTTTTTTTGTATCTGGTTTACTTTCACCAGTTAAAGCAGCAGTATTAAAAGTAGCACTTTCAGAAAGTAGTTTCCCATCCAAAGCCAGTTTTTCTCCTGGTTTTAATTGAATGATTGCTCCAATTTCAATCTCAGAAGCCTTTTTTAAAACGGTTCTGCTTCCAACCA
>NZ_DASTTN010000023.1:0-2377 GCF_035760125.1 Flavobacterium sp. | reverse complement strand
TTTATTAAAATGGAGAGCTGCAACTGGAGAAACTAACTTCGAAAAAACAGCTCCACAAGAAGCTCCAATCGCTGAGCAGGAATATTTTGATAATGGAGTATTAATGATTGCAATGGTAAAAGCTGGTGTTGAATTGGCTTTTGAAACAATGACTGAAGCTGGAATTATTGAAGAGTCAGCTTATTATGAGTCATTACACGAATTGCCTTTGATTGCTAACACAATTGCAAGAAAGAAATTGTTTGAAATGAATCGTGTTATTTCGGATACTGCTGAGTACGGATGTTATTTATTCGATCACACTTGTAAACCGTTATTGACTGAATTTATGAAAACTGTTGAAACGAATATTATTGGAAAACCTTTTTCTACTACTAATGGTGTAGATAATGCAGTACTTATCGCGGTTAATAAAAGTATTCGTCAACATCCAATTGAAGAAGTTGGAGCTTGGTTGAGAGAATCTATGACTGCTATGAAAAAAATTGGATAAATAAAATAAAGATTAGGATTACCACACATGAGGGTGTGCTGGGATTTGCATAATATCAAACAGGTTTAAATATTTTGAATTAGTAAGCACTTATTGGACAATTGATGATATTTTATGCTTTTACATTCACTTAACTTCGAACGAGCGGTAAGTTAAGTGAAGTAATCCCAAGTTTGTTATTTTATAAAGAGATTCTTTTGATTGAAAAGAAAGAATATAATTGTTGTTAAATATTGTTAATAAAAGGGCATTTTAGTTTTCTATTATGTCCTTTTCTTGCTTTAAATACGCAGATAAAACCAAAACGTTATTAAAAATTCATAAAATTTTGAAGAAGTGCCGTTTTTTATTATGTTTTTAAAACATTTTGTAAATTAATAGTTTTGAAAACCGAAGAGATTTAATACTTTTATAAAAAAATTAAAAAAGATGAGTTATTTTAAAATTGACAGTTTAGAACAATACTTTAAACACTATAATAAATCAATACGTGAACCTCGAAAATTCTGGGGAAAAATTGCTGAAGAAAACTTCACTTGGTATCAATACTGGGATAAAGTTGTCGATTTTAATATGGCTGATGCCGAAGTAAAATGGTTCGTTGACGCAAAAGTCAATATTACAAAGAACTGTATTGATAGACATTTGGCAAAAAAAGGTGAAAAAACAGCTATTATTTTTGAACCTAACGACCCTTCTGAAGAAGCATTACACATAAGTTATAACGAATTATACGAGCGCGTTTCAAAAATGGCCAATGTTTTAAGAGAACAAGGCATTACCAAAGGAGATCGTGTTTGTATTTATTTGCCAATGATACCTGAATTGGCGATAGCTGTTTTGGCTTGCGCCAGAATTGGAGCGATACATTCTGTTATTTTTGCTGGTTTCTCTGCATCTGCTGTCGCATCAAGAATAAATGATAGTGAATGTAAAATGGTAATTACTTCTGATGGAGGTTACCGTGGAAATAAAACTATTGATTTAAAAGGAATTATTGATGATGCCTTAGAAAATTGCCCAACTGTTACTTCAGTTTTGGTTGTAAAAAGAACTAATGCAGAAATCAAAATGAAAGCTGGTCGTGACCAATGGCTGGCTCCACTTCTTGACAACGCAATGAATAATAGTGTTGCCGAAATTATGGATGCTGAAGATCCTTTGTTTATATTATATACTTCAGGATCTACTGGTAAGCCAAAAGGAATGGTTCATACTACGGCCGGTTATATGGTTTATACAGCCTATACTTTTAAGAATGTATTCAACTACGAAGAGAATGATATTTTTTGGTGTACTGCCGATATAGGTTGGATTACTGGTCACTCTTATATATTATATGGTCCATTATTGAATGGAGCTACTACTGTTATTTTTGAAGGAATTCCTTCGTATCCTGATTTTAGCCGTTTTTGGGAAACAATCGAGAAACATAAAGTTACTCAATTCTATACAGCGCCAACAGCCATTCGTGCTTTGGCCAAAGAAAATTTATCTTATGTCCAAAAATTCCCTTTAAAATCACTGAAAGTTATTGGTTCTGTTGGAGAACCTATTAATGAGGAAGCTTGGCACTGGTTTAATGACCACGTAGGAGGGAAGCGTTGTCCAGTTGTAGATACTTGGTGGCAAACTGAAACGGGTGGTATTATGATTGCGCCATTGGCATTTACTACACCAACAAAACCTACATATGCTACATTGCCGTTGCCTGGTATTCAACCAGTTTTAATGGATGAAAAGCGCAATGAAATTGAAGGTAATCAAGTGGATGGTAGTTTGTGTATTAAATTCCCATGGCCAGGTATTGCAAGAACTATTTGGGGAGATCATCAAAGATATAAAGACACTTATTTCTCTGCTTTTCCAGGTAAATATTTTACG
>NZ_DASTTN010000022.1:0-28277 GCF_035760125.1 Flavobacterium sp. | reverse complement strand
TTAATTAAGATTTTCCTTTACGCTTATTGGTAAATCTTTTAATATCAATTTCCTTATCTAGCAATATATCGTTCTCGATATTATCAAACAATGCTTTGGCCATTGCTGGACCAAGCATTACACCACGAGTTCCCAATCCATTCAAAACGTGAACTCTTTTATATTCTGAATGCGTTCCCACTAATGGTCTTCTGTCCCTAACGGTTGGTCTGACTCCTGCATAGTGCTCTATAATTTCAAAATCACATGAAATAATTTCTTTAATTCTGTCAATTAATTCTGTTCTACCTTCTTCTGTTGGCAAATTGGTTTTGTCTCTCCAATTATAGGTGGCCCCGACTTTGAATAAATCTTTACCCAAAGGCAAAATAAAAACACTTGTATTCACTATGACATCCAGGTTTAAAAGTGGAGCTTTAATAATAAACAATTCGCCTTTTGTACCATCCAAAGGCAATTCATTAAAAAAAGGATTGGCTTGTAAACCAAAACCCTCTGCAAAAACAATATGTCTAGCAATTATTCCCTTGTAAGAGACTCTTTCCTCATCAATAATTAAATCATTATAATCAAAAGTTTCATTTCTCAAAAGTTGGTTCGATAACAGATAATCATGATATTCAGAAAGCAACAATCCAGTATCAACATATCCAGTTTGCAATACTTCCCCATAACCAAAAGGAGAATCAATACCTTCAAAAGTTTTAAAAATTAAAGAAGTAGACAAAAAGGGTGCCAAAGCTGGTTTATCTGAAGCAGTAAACCAATTATTTTGTTCTTCTATAGAAAAAAATTTTCTCAATATGGGTATCTTGAAATCGACCTTTGATTCAATTTTATCGTTAAGACGTGAGTAAAAACCATCCATTAATTGTAATTGCTCTTGAGCTTGCCAAACTTCACTAAAGCGCTTTAAGATAACTGGATTATAAAGTCCGCCCGCAATTTTAGATGAATTTTGGGAATCATCGTTAAAAACTACAATAGTTTTACTATTCGACAAGGCAGTCTCAGCAAAAGAAATACCTGCTAAACCTGACCCAACAATTATATAATCAATCATAAATAATGTAATAAATGTAAAAAACAAAAAACTCTTACTTAAATTAAGTAAGAGTTTTTATTGTTAAATATTATGAAATTAGTAATTCCACATATCATGTTCGAAATCACGAATTTTATCTTTAATTCTATCAGATTCCAATAACTGATTCAAAGCATTTTCATTAACATACTCAGTAATCAAACGGTCACCGTATACATTTTCTTCTTTGTAAATAACACCACTAAATTGACGTGAATCTAAAATTCTATCAAAAGAAACTGGCATAGCCGAGTTTTTCTCGTTGAAAGCCAAATACTGATGTAAATAATCACGAATCGAAGGATAGAATATCCAGAACAAATCAATATAATCAGGATTTTCACTACCAACTTCTCTAGCTTCTGGAGCTATTGGACAAATACCTAATAAACGATATTTCAATTCACTTTGACGTTTATCAAAATACCAATACCCTTTTAATTTGTATCCTGTGATATCTTGTGCTGTAAGTTCTCTTTTATCTATAAATTGAGGATCCAAGGCTTTAGCAACGGGAACAGTAGCAGGACCAACCACTTTTACTTTTTTACCTTTAACAGTTTTATAAGTAATCGACGGTTTTGCTTTTGGGTAATACAAATCTCTATTGGCATTTACTTCTTCTCTACCAGCATTGGTAGTATCAATATAAGTAAACGAACTACTCATATCTTTGAAAGTTTTTTTGGTATTAAAATAATCATCAGCATACACTTCAGTTATTTTATTTGTCTTAATACCTTTAATCAAAACATCAAATAATGATCTTCTGTCTTTTCCAATATTAGTGGAATCGATTGGGAAATAAAGAGGAAAATTAAATCTTTCGCTCAAATCAACAATCTCCCATGTAGTTTTACCCATCAATATATCTCTATCATCCACATAACCATAAGCCAAAGGCTTATCATTGTCAAGAGACACTTGAGATTTAGTTTTTACTCCAATTTGATCTGGCGTCTTAGCATTCAGTAAATTAGACTGTGCAAATGAAGAAAAACTTCCCGCAACAAATGCTATAACCGCAACTAAATTTTTAGTCTTCATCTTTATTAATTATTAAGTTATTTAAGTAGAATAGTAACTTAAATATTATTGTATTTCGTAAATTACTACAGCTGTTCTTGAAAGCATGATATCAGAACCAACCAATTTAGTTTTAATATCTGAAATAGTAACTTGATCACCTCTTGTAGCTCTTGCTAAAGCAGTTTTACATTGTGCATTTACTCTATCACCAGAAACTATAACTGCAGCTTGACCAGCAACTTTTAAAGTAAATCCAACAACATTCAAATTAACATTAAAATCGAAATCAGGTAATTTAGCCGATATCTGAGAAACTTCTAAACGAGACTTAGCTCCTTTAACAATTCCCATTTCTCCACCAATTGCACCAACTGGAGGCGGAATACCTTTGATTCTATATGCTTTTTTGTCAGACACTTTAGATCCATCAGGCAAAGTACCTGTTACATTGATAACTACTTCAGAACCTTGTCCTGGATTCATGTTGTAAGAACCTGGTTTTCCTGCAGAACTCAAACCTGGAGCTGATGCAGAAACTTTATCAGCAGAAACACCTGCAAAAGAGATAGTCATAGGGTTAATAACCCCTCTATAAACTACATTCATTTTATCTGCAGAAATAGTAGCTGAATTTGGTTTTGGTACCACTACATAATTCCCAATAATTGGAATAGCAACTGGTTTACCATCTTCCATAAAAGTAAAGTTACCATTAATGTCGTGTTCACCAACATTACCTGCACCAAAACTAAAATCAACTTGACCATCATGCAAAGCAGAACCAAGATTTAAATTACTACCATTCACTACAACTTTAGTAGGTACAGTTGCTTTATCAAAACGTCCTAATACAATTTTCCCTTTTACGGCCTCTCCAGCGAAGAAAGCAGATTTTTCAGGAATAACAATTGCCGTATAATTTTTCATAGATGCGGCTGCAACAGCAGTTGAACCAGTTAATCTACTCAAAATTTGATTCTCAATAGTATTAACATCATTTTGAATTGCAGTTAATTTTGCTACAGAAGCAATAAGAGGGAAATGCTTAAAATTATAATCTAAATTATTTTTTTTCACGCCTTCTCTATCAACTACATCACCAGTATTGAACTTAGTATTGAATTCAGCTTCAATATCTTTAAATTTAGCATCACTACCGATTGCTGATTTAATAGCTGATTTATAAGCCTCCACGGCAGCAACAACTTCTTTACCTTTTGCAGACAAACCATCACCACTAAACCAAGATTCATCCAATTTTGATGAATTATCCATTGTCTCATATGGCAATTTACCATTCTCTTCTCTTTTAATATCTTTAGTAAAATCTGATTTTAAAGATTCCACATATTTATAAAAAGCAATAGTTGCAACGTTAACTTTCTTCCCAATTTCATTAGGAACTTTATATTGCTCAGGTTTATCTTGTGCTTTAAGATCCAAATCCGCTAAAATTGCTTCATTTGAAGTTAATGCTAAATTATTAGCTGTTTCAAATCTCTCGTTTATTAATCCAAATGCTGATAATACTTCTTTGGACATGTTTAATGCTAACATTGCGATGAAAACCAAGTACATCAGGTTAATCATCTTCTGTCTAGGGGTTAATTTTCCTCCTGCCATCTTTTCTAATTAGTTTATTATTTAATATTATAATATATAGTTAAAAAACTAATTATCCTTTATTACTCATTGCAGTAAGCATACCACCATATACATTATTTAAAGATGCAATATTTGCAGTCATTGATTGCATTTGCTCTTTCAATTTACTTGCATTCTCAGCAATTTCTTTATTAGCCTCAGCATTTCTAGTAGCACTTTCTAATTGTACTTTATACAAACTATTTAAAGATTCCATTTGAGCAGCAGCCATAGATAATTCTTCACTGTATTTTTTTGTTGCAGAAATAGAATCAACTGTAGGAGATATATTTCTTGAAGCATCTTCAAAATTTCTAATACTATTACCAAGACTACTCATCAATGCACCATCAATTTTAGCTTCTTTCAACATTGCATCTAATTTAGATGACAACATTCCATCTGCATCGTCAGATACAATTTCTTTTTTATCAGATTTTTCGCCCCCAGCCAATTCAGGATATACCAAAGACCAATCTAATTCATGTTCAACTGGTTCAAATGCCGATAGAGCAAAAATGAAAGCTTCTGTACAAAGACCAATTATTAATAATGCACTAGCTCCAGGGTAATGTTGAATTTTAAATAGGGCTCCGATAATTACTACTGCCGCTCCCATACCATAGGTAAAATTCATTGCTTTTTTGCTCAATATTGCCATCTTGTAAAAATTTTAAAGTTAATTTATAGGTTATTTTTATTTAAATTTGGGTTATTTTTTTTTGTTACCGGTTGTTTGAGTTCCCATATAATCCTGAACTGTTCTGAATCCGATATAACTTCTAGACGAATCTGCATATTCAAATGCACGAGTACTTACTTGAAGGAAATAAGAAACATCTTTCCAAGACCCCCCTCTTACAACTTTACGTTTATTCGAGTTGTCAATAACTGCAGGATTCATTGTGGATACAAACTCATATGCATTAGCATCATAAGCAGAATCCGTCCATTCAGAAACATTACCAGCCATGTTATATAAGTCATAGCCATTAGGTTCATAAGATTTAGCTTCTACAGTATACAAGGCCTGATCCGCAGCATAATCACCTCTGTTAGGCTTAAAATTAGCCATAAAACATCCTCTGTCACTTTTTGTATAAGGACCACCCCATGGAAAAGTAGCTGATTCAAGACCTCCCCTTGCAGCGTACTCCCATTCTGCTTCTGTAGGCAATCTAAAAGAGTTCACATTGTCTACATGATTTTTCTTAGATTTTAAATAACTATTTTTATTTAAAGTTCTCCATTCGCAGAAAGCTTTTGCTTGACTCCACGTAACACCAACTACAGGATACTCACCATAAGCTTTGTGCCAAAAGTAATCATTATGCATCGGCTCATTATAAGAATATGCAAAATCCTTAATCCAAACAGTAGTATCTGGATACACTTTAACCTCTTCAGTTCTAATGAAATCCTGTCTTTTTCCTACTTTAGCTTTAGCAGCAGCTTGAATATCCATCCAAGTATAACGGAATTTAAGTTTATTCACATCAATAGTCCTCAATCCATTATAAGATGCCTCTAAAGGTAAATACATAGAGTCCATAACTTCCGTGTAAAATTCATCCGGATATTTTTTAACATCCTTAACCAATTTAGCTTTTCTATCTAATCTTTTATAAGCGTTTGGATCTTTATCTGTACCGATACTATAATAGTTATCATACATATATTTATCGTAGGCTGTCATTTTTTCAGGGTCGGAATTATTATTACTAAAAGAATAATCAGCTATACTTCCTGTATTCTTTCCTTTACCTTTCCCATCACCAGCTGCACCTTGACCACTTTCTTCAGCTAAAATAGCCAAACGAAAACGAATTGTAGAATCTTTTACCCATTCCACAAATTGGCGGTATTCGCTATTTGTAATCTCTGTTTCGTCCATATAAAATGCCCTAACAGTAACTGTCTTTGTTGGCGCGTCGGCAACGTTAGCAACATCATCATCAGATTTACCCATGATATATGAGCCACCAGGAACCAGTGTCATTCCATAAGGTTTTTCAGGATGCCACTTTGCTCCTTTTACACCAACCAACTCTCCTTTGTCGCTTGATCTACCACAGCTAATTAACACTGTTAAAATTGCCGTAAATGCAATGAAATTCTTCATAAAAATTGGGGTTATCTATTCATTATTAATAGGACTGCAAACCTATTTATTTTTTATCTAAAAAACAATTCTTTTATAGTCACTTAATATTTGGTCAAATGTATGTTAAAAATTCTTAAAAAAAAATATTTTATCGCCAAAGTGCTAAAAAAGAACGATAAAAAACATCATTTTTAAAAATTTGTAAGTATATCGCAAATATTTAAAATATTCACATAAAATTAACGCTTTTACTATAAATTTATTAAGCGTTTTAAAACTTAAAATTTATAGAATGTTTTTTCTTTGAGCTTTCCACCATCTTTCAGGCATTTCTTGATTACAAGCAGCCAAATATTCTTCATAAGAACACGGTAATAACGTGTTTTTTTTCAATTTATTGCTGGAGTTTGAAATAAATGGTATCTCTATCCACCAACGATCTGTTTTATCACTTTTATAAAATACCAAATCCTCTTCTTCAAGCGGAACTATATACTTTAAGTAATTTTCTCTACTACCAAAAGGATACTCATTTGACCTATAGTGATATCCTTCTATAAAATACCAAAATATCTGCGCTATAATTACCGCTTCCTGTTTTGAATTATTGTGATTAAAAACCCCAAACGAACTTACTTTATCACTTATCCCCGCATATCTGGATAACGAGCAAATTTCTTTACCATTAAAACCGTTTGGATTAAAAACAGTAAAATTACCAGAATCTGATGATTTTACAGAATTCAAATCTATACTCACAACATCTGCATCTCTAAAAACAGGTTCCGAAATTGAAATATTATTCGAAATCTCACCTAATCGATACGCATCAAAAAACAACTTTTCTATCAGATCTATCTCCTCCTGAGAATTATAGTAAGTCTGATAGCCAATATTACAAAAATTAAACAAATTATTAGGTTCGTCTATAATAATTTTAGTTAAAAAAGAATCAGAACTAATAGCCTCATTTTCTTTTCCAAAATCAAACCTACTATCAATAGAAACTAAATTCACCATTTGTTCCAAATCATCATATCCTCTATATAATGCATAAGTTAAATCCTGAGATCCACCAATAACTATAGGTATGATTTTTCTTTTTATAAGACTTGAAGCTATTTTTTTTAACGCAAAAAAAGTATCCTCTTTTGAATTCCCCGGAAGAATATCCCCTAAATCGGCAATTGTCATATTCCAATTTCCCGGAAACATTCCATATAACTCTTTCCTTATAGCGTCTAAGTTAACATCAACATTATCATTCTTATCGCCTCTATTTTCAAGAACACCAATTATTGCAATATCAATTTTACTCAAATCAGGTATTGCCTCATTAGTATGTAAAACTATTTTACTCCCCAAATGTTGAGCAGACAAACCTAAAACATAGCTTAAAAATTCTTTACTTAATGGTTCTAAAAATTCAAACTCCATTTTTGTTTCTTTTATCTCTCCCCTACTATTTTTCACGAAAGAAAAAATGAGGACTAATTGAATTTAATTCTTTATTTCTTTTTGACTACTGCTTTTTTAACTACTGGTTTCTTCGCTGCAGTCGTTTTTTTGGCAGCAACTTTTTTGACAGGTGTTTTCTTGGCTATCATTTCCTGAACCTCAGCTAATGTTAATTTTGTTGCATCAACATCTTTACTTAATTCAATTTTTATTTTTCCTTTCGTTATAACCGAACGTCCCCAGCGTGCCTTCTCAACCAAAATTCCTTCTTCCTCCCAATTATGAAGCACTTTATCAATATTCTTCTGCAATTTATCCTCGATCAATTCTTGAATATCTGACTGAGATAAATTATCAAAATTATATTTCTTGCTTACATTTATAAAGATTCCATTCCATTTGATAAAAGGACCAAAACGACCTGTCCCTTTCTGAACACCTTCCCCTTTATAAACAGCAATTGGTGCATCTGCGATAGCTTTTTCATCAATTAATTCCTGAGCTCTCAACATAGAAACATCTAAAGGATCCTCACCTCTTGGCAAAGAAATAAATACACTACCATGTCTCACATATGGCCCATAACGACCATTACTCACTTCAACTTCTTCTCCTTTATATATACCCAAGTTTTTTGGAAGTAAAAATAAATTCAGAGCTTCCTCTAAAGTAATATTACCAATATTTTGCTCGTGTCTAAGGCTCGCAAATTTCTTTTCTTCATCTTCAGCATCTCCAATTTGTGCCATTGGC
Organism: Flavobacterium sp.; assembly: GCF_035760125.1. GTDB lineage: Bacteria > Bacteroidota > Bacteroidia > Flavobacteriales > Flavobacteriaceae > Flavobacterium. Next base: position 20,205 of record NZ_DASTTN010000022.1, on the reverse strand, counting down.
CCAAACTTACCTAAACGAACCGAAACTGGTTTTCCTGACTCTGGATCAATTCCTAAAATTCGTTCCCCGCTTTCTCTGTCTGCATTGGCTTCAACATCTTTTACTGTTGGGTGAAATTTATCATAAAACTCCTGCATCATCTTAGTCCACTCGATATTTCCCTCGGCAATTTCATCAAAATCATGTTCGACTTTAGCGGTAAAATTATAATCCAAAATATTTCCGAAATTCTTAACCAAGAAATCAGTAACAATTGTACCAATATCTGTGGGAACTAATTTCCCTTTATCTGAACCTGTATTCTCTTTAAGTAACTTCTCAACCAACTTGTCAGATTGCAAAGTCAATTGCGTATAATTTCGCTCAACACCTTCTAAATTTCCTTTCTCTACATAATTTCTGTTGATAATGGTAGAAATAGTTGGTGCATAAGTAGATGGACGACCAATACCTAATTCTTCCAGTTTTTTCACCAAAGAAGCCTCAGTATATCTTGCTGCAGCTCTCGAATACCTTTCTGTTGCAGTAATGTAATTGTTTTGCAATTTTTCATTCACTTTCAGAGCAGGCAATAAACCTTCCTGTTCTTCCTCTTCATCATCATGCCCTTCAAGATACACTTTCAAAAACCCTTCAAAAAGTAAAACCTCTCCCGAAGCAGTGAATATTTCACCGTGATTATTAGCTTCTATTTTTACATTGGTACGCTCCAATTTGGCATCACTCATTTGCGAAGCCAAAGTTCTTTTCCAAATCAAATCATATAAACGTGCTTGATCTCTATCAATATTTACTGTATGAAGTGACATATCGGTCGGACGAATCGCTTCGTGGGCTTCTTGCGCACCTTTACTTTTATTAACAAAAGTTCTAGGATTAGAAAACTCCTTACCATACGATTTGATGATCTCTGCCTGAGCTGCATCCATCGCTTCTTTCGATAAGTTCACACTGTCCGTTCTCATATAGGTAATAAGTCCAGCCTCATATAATCGTTGAGCCAATTGCATTGTAATTCCAACAGGCAAATATAATTTCCTTGCTGCTTCTTGTTGCAAAGTCGAAGTCGTAAAAGGAGCTGTTGGAGATTTTTTGGTAGGTTTCGTTTCTAATTCCGCAACCTTATATATAGAACCGATATTTTGTTTTAAAAAATCTTCGGCTTCTTTCTTTGTATTGAAATTTTTTGGAAGCTTGGCTTTCAAAGTCTTGCCAGCTTCATTTGTAAACTCTGCAACAACCGAATAAGTTGCCACAGCAGTAAAGTTTTGAATTTCACGTTCTCTCTCAACAATCAATCGAACAGAAACCGATTGCACACGTCCAGCGGACAAACCACCTTTTACTTTTCTCCAAAGAACCGGAGACAGTTCGTATCCAACCAAACGGTCTAAAACTCTTCGAGCTTGTTGTGCATTGACTAGATTATAATCAATTTCACGTGGTTTATCAATGGCTTTAAGAATAGCAGTTTTAGTAATTTCGTGAAAAACAATACGCTTTGTTTTTTCTTTTTTAAGTTTCAACTCTTCCGCCAAATGCCAAGAAATAGCCTCTCCCTCGCGGTCCTCATCACTCGCTAACCATACCATATCGGCATTTTTAGCTAAAGTCTTTAATTTGGACACCAATGCTTTTTTATCCGAGGATACCTCATACTTGGGTTTAAATCCGTTTTCGACATCAACACCAATTTCCTTAGAAGGTAAGTCGGCAATATGCCCGTAACTTGATGCTACCTGATAATCACTTCCTAGAAATTTCTCGATTGTTTTTGCCTTTGCTGGGGACTCAACTATCACTAAATTCTTTGCCATTTTGCTTTTGTTTGAATCGCAAAAGTAATTTTTTTTTTTAAATATCAACCTTTCATTGATTTTAAAAACTAATTAAATCGGTAAACGAACCTTTTCAACAACTCAAAGCAAAAAATTTTTGATTCATTTATAATGATGCAATACTAATTTCAAGCATAAATAGCCCAAATCATTAAACACAAGAAACACCTTTCAAACAATAAAACACAGCATTCCATTTCACCAATATATATAGGTATAAAAAGAAATCAAAATTTAATTTTTTAAAAACCAAATCCATTTTAATTATTTGGTTAAATTTACTACAAGAGACCCAATCGAACCTACAAAATTATCTAATGAACCGAATCGAACAGTTAGAAAAACTAAAACAGAACCAAACTTGGGATTTCATCATTATTGGTGGTGGTGCCAATGGACTTGGTGTTGCAGTGGATGCAGCAAGCAGAGGTTTTAAAACGATACTTCTCGAAGCAGTAGATTTTGCAAAAGGCACTTCAAGCCGAAGCACAAAACTGGTTCATGGTGGTGTTCGTTATTTGGAACAAGGCAATCTTTCCCTGGTCATAGAAGCTCTAAAAGAAAGAGGTTTAATGGAAAAGAACGCAGGGCATTTGGTTAAAAACGAATCTTTCATCATCCCAAATTACAATTGGTGGGGAGGTTATTTTTATACTCTTGGTTTAAAATTCTATGATTTATTATCGGCAAAATTAAGCCTTGGGAGTTCTAAATATTTATCCAAAGAAAAGACACTGGAATTAATCCCTTCCATTGAACCAAATGGATTACAAAGTGGCGTACTGTATCATGATGGGCAGTTTGACGATTCACGATTAGCCATTAATCTGGCACAAACAGCCGTAGAAAAAGAAGCTTGTGTTCTCAATCATTTTAAAGTTGTCCAATTAATAAAAGATAACAAAAACCAAGTTACGGGTGTCATAGCTAATGATCAAGAGTCTGGAGAGGAATACATGATACAAGGCAAGGCGGTGATTAATGCAACTGGTGTATTCACCAATGCCATTATGAAAATGAACGATACTGTTTATAAAAAATACATCGTTCCAAGTCAAGGGATTCATTTAGTCCTTGATAAATCCTTTTTACCTGGTGATTACGCATTAATGATTCCAAAGACGAGCGACGGAAGAGTGCTTTTCGCAGTTCCTTGGCACGACAAAATTGTTGTGGGCACCACAGACACTTTGGTCAAAAAATCTGATCTTGAACCAATTGCGCTTGAAGAAGAAATTGAATTTGTATTAGAAACAGCACAAAGATACTTAACAAAAACCCCAACGCGAGCCGATGTTCTTTCGGTTTTTGCAGGATTAAGACCTTTGGCCGCTCCTGAAAAAAAAGGACAAAGCACCAAAGAACTTTCCAGAAGCCACAAAATAATTATTTCCGAAACTGGATTAATCAGTATCACTGGTGGAAAATGGACAACATATCGAAAAATTGCAGAAGAAATAGTTAACAAAGCCATTACAGTACATCAATTAAGCCCAAATAAATGTGTGACTGAATATTTGGCTATTCACGGAAACAAGAAAAACAGTGCCGCAGATTTTGAAAATCATTTATTTATATATGGAACGGATTGCAAATCCATTCTTCAACTGCAAGAAAACGAACCTGAACTAAAGGAAAAGCTACATCCTGATTACAATTACACTTTAGCTGAAGTTGTTTGGGCCATTCGAGAAGAAATGGCCACCACGGTTGAGGATATTTTGGCCAGACGTGTTCGATTGTTGTTTTTGGACGCTAGAGCTGCAATTTCTTGTGCTGACAAAGTAGCTCGCTTACTGGCAAAAGAATTAGGCCATGACGAAAACTGGATTAAAAATCAATTAGTTGAATTTAAAACCGTTGCCAATGGGTTTCTGTTGAAAGAGTTTCGGGTTAAATAAATAAAATGCAATTCTGAAAACGAAATCTCCTAGCCCCGATTACTTCACTATACTCTTATTTTTATAGGAGTTCAGTGAACTTCGTTTGAAGTGAAAAGCCCGGAGTCGCGTTGGCTTAAATTTTTTGTGTTTGCAAACCGACTGAAAGAAGCTCTTGCAAATACTTGAAAATTTTGCCAACGAGACGAGGACTTGTAGCGGAAAACGGGAATTAGCTCCTTATAAATAGCACTGAATTCTCAGAATTTGGAAGGACTTAAAAAGTTGTTAATTCTTCGGCTGACATCTTGTCATAATCACTGTATTTGCCTTATATTTGCACTTTGAAAATGCCCTATGGAAAAGATAATTGAAGAAAGCAAACAAGGAAACAGCCTTGTACTAGAACATAAACCAGAGAACACCAAGAAACTCTTTATAGAAAGTTATGGCTGTGCGATGAATTTTTCGGACAGCGAGATTGTGGCGTCTATATTGTCTGATGGTGGTTACAATACCACTTCAGTTTTGGAAGAGGCCGATTTGGTTTTGGTGAATACTTGTTCGATTCGGGACAAAGCAGAACAAACGATACGTAAACGTCTGGAGAAATACAATGCTGTAAAACGCATTAATCCGAAAATGAAAGTAGGCGTTTTGGGCTGCATGGCCGAGCGTTTGAAAAGTCAGTTTCTAGAAGAAGAAAAAATTGTCGACCTTGTTGTGGGCCCAGATGCGTATAAAGATTTACCTAATTTATTGAGTGAAGTCGAAGAAGGCCGAGATGCAATTAACGTGATTTTGTCCAAAGAAGAAACGTATGGTGATATTTCGCCAGTTCGATTAATGAGCAACGGAATTACGGCATTGGTTTCTATCACAAGAGGTTGCGATAATATGTGTACGTTTTGCGTGGTGCCTTTCACCCGCGGTCGTGAGCGTAGCCGTGAACCGCAAAGTATTATGAACGAAATTCAGGATTTGTGGAGCAAAGGATTTAAGGAAATTACACTTCTGGGTCAGAACGTTGATAGTTATTTATGGTATGGTGGAGGATTGAAAAAGGATTTTGCAGATGCTAGCGAAATGCAAAAAGCGACAGCTGTGGATTTTGACCAATTACTGGAAATGGTAGCTATTGGTTTCCCGAAAATGCGCATTCGTTTTTCAACTTCGAATCCACAGGATATGCACGAAAGCATTTTGCACGTTATTGCCAAATATCCTAACATTTGTAAACACATTCACTTACCAGTTCAATCGGGAAGCAATCGCATTTTGAAAGAAATGAATCGTTTGCACACGAGAGAAGAATACATGACCCTGATTGACAAAATTCGTTCTATTATTCCTGACGGAGCGATTTCACAAGATATGATTTCGGGTTTTCCGACAGAAACAGAAGAGGACCATCAAGATACTTTGAGTTTGATGGAATATGTGAAATATAATTTTGGTTATATGTACAGCTATTCTGAACGTCCGGGAACTTTGGCGGGAAGAAAAATGGAAGATGATGTTCCTGAAACTACCAAAGCAAGAAGATTACAAGAAATTGTGGATTTACAACAAAAACACGCTTGGTTACGTTCTGAGGAATTCATCGGGAAAACAGTTGAAGTATTGGTAGAGAAAGTTTCGAAAAAATCGACTGAGGAATTTTCCGGAAGAAATTCACAAAGTATTACCGTAGTTTTCCCAAAGGAGAATTATAAAATAGGTGATTTTGTAAATGTGAAAATTAATTCTTGTACCTCCGGAACTTTGAAAGGTGAAGCGGTTGGTTTGAGTGATATGAATTAGGAATTTTGACCACAGGTTAAAAAGAGTTTCAAAAAATAAAATCATTTATTATGTCGAAAAAAAATATCCTTGTCGCTTTAATTACATTTATTCTTGCTTTTGGAACAACATTCTATGTCATTAGAACTTATTTTCCAAAACACAAAGTAGAAAAAACTAGTGTGCAAAAAGATACGCTAACAAAGCCTCAACAATAGAAAACTGAGAATAGAATAGTTATTCAAACAGATTTAAGTTTTAATAATTAGTAAAATTTACACTTTACAGATTCATCTAATTTGTGTTATACGAGATAAAAAAACAAAATGGATACAGTACAATCAATAAAACAGCGCTTTGAGATTATTGGAAATGACCCAAAGCTCAATCGTGCCATAGAAAAAGCCATTCAGGTTGCCCCTACTGATATTTCGGTTTTGGTAGCCGGAGAAAGTGGTGTGGGAAAAGAGAATATCCCAAAGATTATACATTCATTATCACACCGAAAACACGGTAAATATATTGCGGTAAACTGTGGTGCAATTCCGGAAGGAACGATTGACAGTGAACTTTTCGGTCACGAAAAAGGAGCTTTTACCGGCGCAACCAGTACTCGTGAAGGTTATTTTGAAGTAGCTAATGGTGGTACTATTTTCCTTGATGAAGTGGGAGAATTGCCTTTGACCACCCAAGTGCGTTTGTTACGTGTTTTGGAAAATGGGGAGTTCATAAAAGTGGGGTCTTCTCAGGTTCAAAAAACGAATGTCCGAATCGTGGCTGCGACCAACGTTAATTTATTCAAAGCTATTGAAAAAGGGAAATTTCGCGAAGATTTGTATTACCGTTTAAGCACAGTAGATATTCACTTGCCACCACTTCGAGAACGAAAAGAGGACATTCATTTATTGTTTAGAAAATTTGTGGCCGATTTTGCCAACAAGTACAAAATGCCTCCTTTGAAACTGGATGACGCTGCCATTTTGCTTTTGCAAAAATTTCGCTGGAGCGGTAATATTCGACAATTACGAAATGTTGCCGAACAAATTTCGGTACTAGAAACCAACAGAGACATTACCGCTGCAACTTTACAAACGTATTTACCAAACGAAGACAGTAATTTACCTTCAGTCATAAAAGACAAAAAAAACGATAACGATTTTAATACCGAAAGAGAGATTTTATACAAAGTTCTTTTTGATATGAAAAGCGACTTACATGATCTAAAAAAACTGACATTGGAATTAATGCAAAATGGAAGCTCCAATGTTCAGGAAGCCAATAAATCACTTATCAAAAAAATATACGGTTCCAAAGAAGAGGACAGCGAAATTGACTTTGAAGAAGAACCAAGAACCTCATTTTTATCCAATTCAAATATAGAACAGGATTACGAAGAACAGGATAATAGCAATTATCTTCTGGCCGAAACCATTGAAGAGGAAGAAATCTTGAGACTCGAACAGAAAGAAATTGAGATGATTAAAAAATCATTGGAAAAAAACAAAGGAAAAAGAAAAGCCGCTGCAGACGAATTGGGTATTTCGGAACGTACTTTGTATCGAAAAATCAAACAATTTGATTTATAACAAAAAATAAAAATTCAAAAAAAACAAAATTCAAATCACTAATTCGATTTTTGTACATTTGAAATTTGAACCAAATTAGAATTTGGACTCGAGCCATAGCGAACAGGCGTAGCAATTTACACATTTTATGAAAAAAACACATTATCTCTTATTAATAATTAGTTCATTCATTCTAAACAGTTGTTCGGTATATAACTTTACGGGAACTGGTAAAATCGATGCCAAAACTTATCAGGTAAATTTCTTTCCAAACAATTCTGATTTGATTGAACCAGGAATTGACCGAACTTTTACGCTTACATTACAAGACTTGATTCAGGGTCAAACTAATTTGCAATTAGTAAAAAATGGAGGAGATTTAACGTATGAAGGAGAAATAGTAGATTACCGCATCAGTCCAATGACTGCAACTGCCGATCAGCAAGCATCTCAAAATCGCTTGAAAATCAGAGTAAATGTTAGATTTACCAATAAGAACAAAGAAGCTGACGATTTCGAAAAATCTTTTGAGTTTTACTATGACTATCCAGCTGCACAACAATTGACAGGAGCAACGAAAGATGCCGCCATCAAAGAAATTTTCGAAAGAATTACACAGGATATTTTCAATGATTCACTTGCAAAATGGTGATTTTAAAAAAAGCATTCTTTTTAGTTAACAAATAGAAACCAATTTATTCAGTTAAACAATTACTGAACACCAAAAAAATGAACGTTAGTAGCTATAATTATTTATTAAACCAACCCGAAGAAATCAACGAGATACAAACCGTGGCTTTAGAAAAAGTTTTGGATGAATTTCCATTTTTTCAAAGTGCTCGAGCGTTGCGTTTGAAGGGGCTTTACAATCAAAATAGCTACAAATATAATTTTGCACTAAAAGTAGCTGCAGCTCATACTACGGACCGTAGCGTTTTATTTGATTTTATCACTTCAGAATCATTTACAGCTATTCAAAAAAAGACCTACGAGAAAAAAATAGAAGAATTACTCAATATAACCGTAGTTGACAGTCAAATTATTGAAAAAGAAGAAGTCCAGATAGTCAAAGCAACTCCTTTGGAACATTCTATCCTTACTTCCATAAAAGAGGCTAATACTAATACTGCTCAAAGCAACTCACTCTTTATTGATAAATTAGAAATCGATAAAAATGTAGAACAATCAATTCTTGATTCCATTAAGGAAGCTACGCCAACAAAAATTGAGGAAGTAACAATAGAAGCTGAGAAAAATTTAGAAATTGGAAAACCTCTGGATTTTTCAAAATCAGAAACACATTCTTTCCATCAATGGCTTCAAATTTCGAGGATACAACCCATCATAAGAGAAAATCCACAAGAAAATAATAGTATGGCAAAAGAACCAGAATCTATCATTGACGAGAGTAAAAAGAAAAAAGCTGAATTAATTGATAAATTCATCGAAACCAGTCCAAAAATTCCGCCTATAAAACCTGGAGTAGTGTTCACTCCAAATATAGATCTCAACAAAGAGGATAATTCTTATTTAATGACAGAGACCTTGGCAAAAGTATATTTGGAACAAAAAAAATATCAAAAAGCCATACAAGCTTATGAAATATTAATTTTGAAATATCCAGAAAAAAGTAGTTTCTTTGCAGACCGTATAAAGGATATTAAAATAGTACAACAAAATAACAATTAATAATAAATAGTATGTTTTCAATTTTTTTAGTTTTAATTACAATAGTATGTTTTCTATTGATCGTAGTAATAATGGTTCAAAACCCTAAAGGTGGCGGTCTTTCTTCTACAATAAGTGGTTCTCAAATGTTAGGTGGTGTACAAAAAACTACTGATTTCTTAGACAAAAGTACTTGGACATTGGCAACTATATTAATTGCTTTAATCTTACTTTCAGGTTTGAGTTTCACAGGAACTTTAAGTGATGCTGATTCAAAAATCATTGACAACACTGAAACTGCTGCACCAAAAACTAATGCACCTGCTCAAAATGCACCTGCACAAAGTACACCTGCAACTCCAGCAAAATAATCTATTTACATAAATACACAAAAATGCCAGCCTGTCAAAGCTGGCATTTTTTATAAGAAAAAATGTCAGTTTACGTACTGTGGCATAATTTCTGAAATACAACAACAGTAAAAATTAACATAAACATAAAAAATCATGACTTTAAACATTAAACCACTTTCAGATCGAGTTCTTATCGAACCAGTTGCAGCTGAAACGAAAACGGCGTCAGGGATTTTTATTCCAGATACCGCAAAAGAAAAACCACAAAAAGGAACTGTAGTTGCAGTAGGTAACGGAACTAAAGACCATACCATGACTGTCAAAATTGGTGATACAGTACTTTATGGAAAATATGCTGGAACTGAATTAAAATTAGAAGGAAAAGATTATCTAATCATGCGTGAGGACGATATTTTAGCGATCATCTAAAATCAAATAAACGAATCAACAAATAAACAATAAAATGGCAAAAGATATAAAATTTGATATTGAAGCACGTGACGGTTTAAAACGTGGAGTTGATGCATTGGCAAATGCGGTTAAAGTAACCCTTGGTCCAAAAGGACGTAACGTAATTATTGGAAAATCTTTTGGTGGACCAAATGTTACTAAAGACGGTGTTACAGTTGCCAAAGAAATTGAATTGAAAGATCCTTTGGAAAACATGGGAGCTCAAATGGTAAAAGAAGTAGCTTCTAAAACCAATGATTTAGCTGGAGACGGAACTACAACAGCTACAGTATTGGCTCAAGCCATCGTAAAAGAAGGATTGAAAAACGTTGCTGCCGGAGCAAACCCGATGGATTTGAAACGTGGTATCGACAAAGCAGTAGAATCTATTGTTGCCGATCTTGCTAAACAAGCAAAAGTAGTAGGAAGCGATTCTGAAAAAATCAAACAAATTGCTTCTATTTCTGCTAACAATGATGAAGTAATTGGTGAATTAATCGCTAATGCTTTCGCAAAAGTTGGAAAAGAAGGTGTAATCACTGTTGAAGAAGCCAAAGGAACAGATACCTATGTAGATGTTGTTGAAGGAATGCAATTTGACAGAGGATATCTTTCTCCATACTTTGTGACCAATCCAGAAAAAATGGAAGCAGAACTAGAAAGTCCATACATCCTTTTGTATGACAAAAAAGTTTCTTCTTTAAAAGAATTATTGCCAATATTGGAACCAATTGCACAAACTGGAAAACCATTATTGATTATTGCAGAAGATGTTGACGGTGAAGCTTTATCAACTTTAGTGGTAAACAAATTGCGTGGTGCCTTGAAAATCGCTGCTGTAAAAGCACCTGGTTTTGGAGACAGAAGAAAAGCAATGCTAGAAGATATTGCTATCTTAACTGGTGGAACCGTAATCTCTGAAGAAAGAGGATACACTTTAGAAAACACTACTTTAGAAATGTTAGGTTCTGCAAAAAGAGTGACTATCGACAAAGACAACACTACAATTGTAAGTGGTGCTGGGGAAGCTGATATGATCAAAAATCGTGTGAACCAAATCAAAGGTCAAATGGAAACTACGACTTCTGATTATGATAAAGAAAAATTGCAAGAACGTTTGGCTAAATTAGCTGGAGGTGTTGCTGTTCTTTATGTTGGAGCTGCTTCTGAAGTAGAAATGAAAGAGAAAAAAGACCGTGTTGACGATGCACTACACGCAACTCGCGCAGCTGTTGAAGAAGGAATTGTTGCTGGAGGTGGAGTAGCTTTATTGAGAGCTAAAAACGTTCTAAGCTCTATTGTTTCAGACAACGCTGATGAGAAAACAGGTATTCAAATTATATCTCGCGCTATTGAATCTCCTTTGAGAACTATTGTTGAGAATGCAGGTCTTGAAGGTTCTGTGGTAGTTGCTAAAGTTAGCGAAGGTTCTGGAGATTTTGGATACAATGCCAAAACAGACGAATACGTAGATATGCTAAAAGCTGGAATCATTGACCCTAAAAAAGTAACTCGTATTGCATTAGAAAATGCTGCTTCGGTTGCGGGAATGATATTAACTACAGAATGTGCGTTAATCGATATTAAAGAAGAAAATGCAGGTGGAGGCCACATGGGTGGAGGTATGCCAGGAATGATGTAAAATCATCATTATCAAATATAAAATCCGTCTTGAATTCATTCTCGACGGATTTTTTTTTGTGTTTTTGTTCCCAGAAATTGTTTTAACCCAAATTCAATTATTATTTTAAAGCAGAAAGATTAGGCTTTTTTTGCCGGCATTGGTCCCGCTATACGTTGCAATCTTTTGTGTCTCGTCCCAAAAGACGAGATACAAAAGGATTTCCACTTCTATCGGGGCTAAAGAGAAAGATTTTGCTTTTTTGCCATAATCCAAAAAAAAGAAACAGTAACAATTGAGATTAGTCCATAAAAAAACCGTCTTGATCTATTGAGCAAGACGGTTTTTTTATATTTATTAAATTTTAATGATGAACAACTTTTTTCTTAATTAGTTTCAGTAAAACAGGTATAGTTGAAACCAAAATAATTCCGATGACGATTTTCTCAATATGTTCCTTTAAGTCAACTCCCATTTCCAAAAACATACCGTAAAGATAATGCCCAGAAAAAATCAAAACAAAAGACCATAAAAAGGAACTCAATATATTAAAAAACATAAATTTCTTTCTATCCATCGAGCCTATACCTGCCACTATTGGAGCAAAAGTTCTCACGATTGGTAAAAATCTAGCATAAATAATAGCTTTCCCACCATGCTTTTCGAAAAACTCTTTGGACTGAAGCAAATATTTTTTCTTAAACAAAAGTGTATCTTCTCTATTGTATAAATAATACCCACTTTTGGCTCCAAACCAATAGCCCACCATATTTCCAAAAACACCCGCAAGTGCCACTAAGGTTGAAAGTATAACAAGATTTATAAAATCACTTTCTACGAAAAGAATATTTTGAACCAAATCACGGCTATAAATTCCCGCAAGAAAAAGCAAACTGTCACCTGGAAGAAAAAAACCGGCAAAAAGTCCCGTTTCAGCAAAAACGATGAATAAAACAATGTACAAACCCAGTTGAATGCCACCAATTGTAAAAGTTATATAAAATTCAGGATTTACTAATTGGGTCCATTCAAAATTACTCATAAATTTTTGTGTTTTATTTAGGCTGTGAAAGTAAGGATAATTTAGGTTAACCACAATTTATTACTTCATTTTAAAGTTTTATTAACGATTTAAAAACCACAAAAAGCATCAAAATTAATCTTATATTTTGATGCTTTTTTTTCAATTATTGAAAGTTACAAATTAACGAGCATAAAACGTTTACACTACAAAACAATCTATAATCAGATATTACAATCTTTCATACTGACAACACGAATGAAGACTATCATAATCTTCTTTTGTTGATTTTACCGAATCCGTATCGTGACCTACTTTTGCAATTGCTTTTTTCACATCCGTCAAAGAGCATTTTTCTTCATTAATAATTAAGCTCAGTTGATGTGTCTCAACACTCCATAAAGCAGATTTCACTCCTGGAACTGAATAAGCGGCCTTTTGGATTCTCTTCTGGCATTGCTCACAGTTACCATTTATTTCAGTAGTATATTTAGCGTTTTTATTTTTATTTTCTTGTCCTTGTGCCGAAATTGTAAAAACAGTCATTAGTAGCACTAAAAATACATTCTTAATCCTATCGCTATTTTTTCCTAGTTGTTTAATATTTGTTTTCATTTTTATAAGTATTAAAATTTTAAATTATTTTTTTGATATTGATTCTTGATATTCCTTTATTTTATTTTTAATCTTAACCCTGCATAATACATCTGTCCAAATACTGGCGCATATAAAATAGTGGCATCAAAATAAGGACCAAAAGGATTTTGAGCATCCACTATTGCAGGATTTTGAGTGTAATTCCCAATATTCTCCCCTCCTACATACATTTCAAAAGTAGAAGAAAATACTCGGGTAATTTGTGCATTGACCAAAGAATAAGCCGGTGACTGTTTCGGAAGCTGATAAGCAACAGGATTTGAACCAGTGTAAGGTAATTGTTGTTCACCAATCCAATTATAGGTAAAATCGAATTTCCATTGTTGTCCTTTTTCTTTACTATTGGTTTCATATCCTAAATTTCCAAAGAAACGATGTGCTGCCTGCAATGGTCTTTGGTACTTACCTGACAAATAATCGGTTTTAATATCGTAGTATTTGTAAGCTGAACGCAATTCCAAATGCTTAGCCAATTCATAATTGAATTCCAACTGAAAGCTGTTTGCGAATGAAGCACCATCCAAATTATGAAAAATCACTTGTTGTGGACTTTGCATAATATCCACCACTACTTGATTTTGAAAATTGGTTCTGTAAAAATCGGCGGTAATATCCCCGTTTCGATTAAACAACTTGAAACCCTGCATAAAACTTAAACCATAATTCCAAGCAATTTCTGGATCCAATCCATACAATTTACCTCCGGTATTTGTAATATCAAAAGTTCTGGAACTAGCAAATAAGGTTTGATTTTCGGCAAAAATATTGGCAGGACGCTTTCCTCTACCAGCTGAAATCCTCAAAACTCCTTTCTCCCATGGATTGTATTTCATGTGAACTCTTGGTGTTGCAAAAACACCTAAACGGTTGCCATAATCTAACCTTCCGCCAAGAATCAAACTGAAATTATCCTGATTATCATAGGTATATTCGAAGAAAGCTCCAACAGTATTGTCTATTCTACTGTAATCTGTCACATTAACAAACTCGTTATAAATATCATAGGTAAAATTCAAGCCTGTAGCAAACTTGTTTTTTTCATTATTGATAATCGAGTTAAAAATCAAGTTCGAATAAAAACTATTTTGTTGCATATTATAACCATTCAGTCCAAAATAAGAATCTTGGTCATAGCTGGAAAATGCATTTTGGAAACCAATACTTTGAAATGGCATATCCTTAAAAACATACCCTATTTTGGTAGAAATGTCGATCTTTTGGGTGTCGATTTCAGAACCCCATGAATTGGTTGTCCCTCTATCCGTATCAGGATTAAAACTGGTTTGTCCCATTAATTTAGTATCATTCATATACTGCAGATTAATGAAACTAACCCAGCCTGTTTCGGCATTATAATACTGATAGCGATTGAGTAAATTGAATTGTTTTTGCAGAGGATTATCAAGGAAACCATCATCATTGTTATCCATTTTGGAATCTCTAATATTACCGTGTAGCAATAGACTGGTTGCCCATTTATCGGACAGTTTTTGATTAAAATTGGTATTCAGTTCAAAGCGGGAATCGGTAGAACCATAAGCGTTTAATAGAAACGGAACTTCCGCCATCGGCTTTATTAATTCGGTATTGATTTGACCCGATATGCTTTCGAATCCATTGACCACACTCCCTGCTCCCTTAGTGATTTGAATACTCTCTATCCAAGGACCAGGCGTAAAGGAAAGTCCATAAACCTGTGAAGCCCCGCGAACGGAAGGAACATTCTCCTGAGTCATCATCAAATAAGGGCTCGTTAATCCCAACATTTTGATTTGCTTAGTTCCTGTCAATGCATCCGAAAAATTGACATCTATTGAGGGATTCGTTTCAAAACTTTCGGCAAGGTTGCAACAGGCGGCTTTAAGTAATTCTTTTTTGGTAACTAATGTTGTGTTACCTGTAACGGTATATGTTTTTTGTAGGCTCTTGCGTTTGGACTTCACTTTTATTTCCTGTAAGGTATCTTGCGAATAGGAATCAAAAGCAGCAAACAAGAGCAACAAAACTATTGTTAAGTTTGTTTTCATGATTAAAATTATAATGATTAAAAATGTCAAACCACAAAAAACGGGTTCAACTACAATTAAACATTATAATTTATCGTAAAGGAGATATTGGCTGTACAGCTTGAAAAGAGGCGGTGCGTTAGCATCGCAATAATAGGTAAGAGACTGATTGTTTTTAAAACTAGGTACAGCTTTAAACTCAACAGAATGAAATTCAGGAGCTAAAAAAACATAATCAAACTGAAAAGAAAAAGACTTAACAATTCCGTTATCTACTTTTTTCTGAAAGACGATTTTTTTGTCCTTGCAACAGCTGTCTTTTTTACTGACTACTTTTTTTTCGCAACAACCTTTTTCACTTTGCAATGATGGCAAAGTAGAATTCAATGAAACAGAAGATATTTCTCCTCCACAATAATGCACATTAAAAGCCAAACCTACATTGGAAACCAATAATAGAACTGCTAGAAATATACTTATGTGTCTTTTGAATTTCATGCCACAAAATTAGCATTATTATCAGCCTAAAAAAATCAAATTCTTGTTAATTTTTTTTAAAAAGCAACTAAGACCCTAATTTTCTGAGATTCTGAGTAAAAAAAATGAGTTTGAATATATTAGTAACTTTTCCTTTTTTGGATGATGGCAAAAAAGCAGAATATTACCTCTTTAGCCCCGATAGAAGTGAAAATCCTTTTTTGAGCCGATTTTTCTTCGGCTCAAAAAAAGATTGCAACGGATAGCGGGACCAATGCTGGCAAAAAAGCCAAATCTTTCTGCTCCAAAATCAACTGATTAAACTTAGGTTAAAACCAAAATTACAATTCAAACTCCTGCCCCATCAAAGGAACAACACATTCAAAACCATATTTTTCTTGAATCTTAACTCTCAGTTCATCTGCTGGTTCATTTTCTCCATGTACCAAAAATACTTTTTTGGGTTTCTCTTCCAAGTCCGAAAGCCAATTGATTAAATCCTTTTGGTCACCGTGAGCTGACAAACTTTCTATTTCAACCACTTTGGCTTTTACTTGATAATATCTTCCATGTATTTTTATATCAGTTGCGCCTTCCAACAATTTTCTTCCTCGTGTACCTTCTCCTTGGTAACCAATTATAATTACAGTGGTTTCGGGTAATCCAATATATCGCTCTAAATAGCTTAAAACCCTACCTCCAGTAACCATGCCGCTTGCAGCAATCACCACTTTCGGTTGTTTATTATAAATAGTATCAATCGTTTCTTGGTAATCTGAAATCAGAGTAAACATTTTGCACATAGCGGTAAACTCTTCTTGGTGCAAACGATGCCATTTTCTGTTATTTACAAAAAGTTCCAGCATGCTTATTCCCATGGGAGTATCTATAATATAAGGAATATTTGGGATCTTATCTTCTTCCTTCAATTGCCAAAGCAAGTACATTATACTTTGGGATCGCTCAACAGCGAAACTCGGAATTATAACAGTTCCACCGTTTTGAATTGTATTATTGATGTACATTTCGAGTTCTACTTTTGGGTCAATTTCTGGATGAAGTCGATTACCGTAAGTGCTTTCAAGGAAAATATAATCTGCTCTTTTTGGCTTTGTAGGAGGAAACATCAGTACATCATTATCACGGCCAATATCCCCAGAAAAAACAACTACTTTGTTTTCAAGTCGAAGTTCAATTGTACAAGCGCCGAGAATATGTCCCGCATTTGTAAAAACTGCATCTATTTCAGCATCTAGAGAAATACTTTCATTGGGATTAATTACCCTAAAATGAGGAAAAACTTTTTCTGCTTGAGCTACTGTATAAAGCGGTTCTGCAATTTCATGTTTCGAAAATTTTCCTTCATTGGCTATCCTCGCATCTTCCTCCTGAATTTTGGCACTGTCCAAAAGTATCAATTTTGCAACATCCTTTGTTGGACTCGTACAGTATATTTTGCCTTCAAAACCCTGATTCACCAATCTTGGCAACCAGCCACAATGATCCAAATGACCGTGAGTAAGTAAAACAAAATCTATACTGGAGGGTAAAATTGGTAAAGGTTCCCAATTGAGTTCTCGCAATGGCTTTAATCCTTGAAATTGTCCACAGTCTATCAAAATACGGAGACCATTACTTTCTACCAAAGTTTTGGATCCTGTAACCGTTCCTACTCCGCCAATACATGTAATTTTCATTTTATATCAATTTAGATTAATTGTAAAAAGATTTCAAGTTAAATTACCAAATAAAGTTTTAGCAACTTAGTATCTAAGAATCTCTGTCACTTAAAAAACTATATAAGCCGGCACAACTCTGATGCTTCCTTAATTACATTTTTTATTCGATTGGGACTCAATCCAATTTTTTCCAAATCTTCTCTATTATTGACAATCTCCTGGACTAAAATAATATCCAAAATCAATAATTTTTCTTTTTCCGAAAGGGTTAATGTTGTCAAACAAGTTATGGGATACAATTGGCGGTTGTCAATTTTATTTTTCAAATTATTACCTTTAGGATAATCCCAACACAATAAGTTAAGACCGGAACATTTTGCAAAATCAACTGCATCGGTAGTAAAACGATTATTGGTAACAATCCAACATTTAGAAATAGTGTCATTTCTAGAAAATATTTCATGTTTTTTTTCTTTCAAATCATTGAATCGCGACAAAATATACATCGGTACTTTGACATCTGTAGTGGCATCTCTCCCCATATGAAATTTACATTCCACCATAGTTATGATATCGCTACTCTTTAGTAAAACATCAATTTCATGTGAAACGCACTTGCCCCACAAAATCATATTTACTTTGGTTTCATAATGTTCTGAAGAAAAAAGTCGGGCAATAAATTTTTCGAAAAAAAAACCTGTAGGCCCCAACAACCGAATCGCCTCTCTTAAATTATATCGTGCAGCATTCGAATTAGAAGTTTTTTTAAGAAGTCCGAAAGCCATTTTATAGATATGTTTGGTAGAAATACCTTCGTAAACCTCTTTTTCAATCAATTGTAAAACATCATCAACCATAGAAGGAGAAGCACCTGATTTCAGCAAAGATCGTTTTAATTTTGAACGGTTAAATTCAACAATATCACCGGAATGTTTTACAATTTTCATCTTTAATAAATTTGACAATTCATTCTTTAAAATCTTCATTAAAGATAAGAAAAAAGAATAATCAATCCTTTAGCTTTTGGTAATAAAATGCTGGCACAAAAAGAATTAAAAACAAAGGCTGAATCAAAAAACGACGCACATAAAACAGCAGAAGATTTTCCTGATTTTTAAAAAAATGCAGTATACAAAAAAGAGCAACAATTAAAATTACAAACAGAAAAAGATACAAAATGGATGCAAATAAAATCATCTCTTTGTCC
This sequence comes from Flavobacterium sp., assembly GCF_035760125.1. GTDB lineage: Bacteria > Bacteroidota > Bacteroidia > Flavobacteriales > Flavobacteriaceae > Flavobacterium. Next base: position 2,001 of record NZ_DASTTN010000022.1, on the reverse strand, counting down.
TTAAAAAGGAAATAAAGAATCCCCAAAGAAAGTATAGTATTCAAAAAAAAACGAAAAGACAATCCGAAAAACAGCTTCAAATTATCAAACTCAGGCAACGGCAACTTCATATAATCCCCCTCAAAATAAACAAGCAAAGGATCATAAAACAATTGCCTTTCAAATGCTCTAATAAATACCAATAGAGCCACAAGTACCATTATAGCAAAAATAGTAGTTTTATTTCGAAGTAGTTTATTTAGCATACTTTGAGAATTTATTGACCCAAATAAACCATAAAATAAAAACCAGTCCATATATTATCAATGGAAAAAAAACACCATGCAATATGTGTGAATATTCAGGATAATAATAAAGTAAAATGGTTAAAACTGCAATACGAAATACATTCAGAATATAAATTATCAGACTTCCTCCAAAAACGAAAAGCAATGTATTTTTCAAGCTCCCCGAAAATGCTACAATAAAAGAAATAAATAGAATAACTACACTGATTCCGTTGCAGCCTTCCACTATCCGAATAATATATTTATTTTGAAAATACATTCTTACAAAAGGCTCATTAATAACACTTTCAACTTGTACACGCATAAAAAACCACGAAATTATTTTTTCAGCATTATGCGCTACTACCTGTGTAATTGAGTCGACATTACGATCCCCAAAGGAATTTAGAAAATACTGATAGCCTACTGTAAGCAGAATATAGCAACCAAAAAAACTGGCTAAAAACAACAAAAAAGGTTTGTACTGGACGAAGTATTTTTTCAAAATTAAATTTTTAACAAATTTATACAATTTTTAAAATTGGCTTTAAATACTTTTGTAAAAAATAACAGAACATGACTTTTCAAGAACTAAAGCCCAAAGTAAGTGAAATTACACTAAACACAAATCTCTCAATAGACGAAAAACTTTTAGCCGTTTGTCAGCTTTTGAGCGATTCTATTTCCTACTACAACTGGGTAGGTTTTTATTTTGCTAATCACGAAGCCAAAACACTGCATTTAGGCCCTTATGTAGGAGCAGAAACTGACCATACAGTTATCCCTTTTGGAAAAGGAATTTGTGGACAAGTGGCGGTTTCCAACAATAATTTTGTTGTTCCAGATGTAAGCGCGCAAGACAACTATATCGCCTGTAGTTTTACTGTAAAATCTGAAATCGTGGTTCCACTTTTTGTAAATGGAGAAAACATTGGTCAAATAGACATCGACAGTCATGTAATAGACCCTTTTACAGAAGAAGATGAACGCTTCTTGGAATTTGTTAATGAGGAGATTGCAAAGTTGTATTAAAAATTCAAAGATTGAAAAGCCTCCAAAAGCAATTAATCATTTAATTTTTGAATATTTCAATATTTTGCATTACTTTTGCACCCGTCTTATAATAGCTGTAAGACATACATAAAAATCATTAAATAATATTCGAATGTATTTAACTAAAGAGATTAAAGAAGAAATCTTCGCTAAACACGGAGGAAAAGCAGAAAACACAGGATCTGCAGAAGGTCAAATCGCGTTATTCACTTACAGAATTAGCCACCTTACTGAGCACTTGAAAAAAAATCGTCACGATTTCAACACAGAGCGTTCATTGGTACTATTAGTAGGTAAAAGAAGATCTTTGTTGGATTACTTGAAAAAGAAAGAAATCAACAGATATCGTGAGATTATCAAAGTATTGGGTATTAGAAAATAATCAATATATAAAAGAGGTGCGAGAGTGCCTCTTTTTTATTTTAGAGTTTAGAAGTTATATTTTAAATTCTTAAATTCGATATTAATTTTTAAAATTAATATTACATTAAAAAAAGTTTGGTTTTTCATTGGGTTTTAGGCATTAACTACGCAACAACTACAACTAACAACACAACTAGAACCCATTGTATAACCAATTAAGGAAAAAATTTATGATTCCACAATTATTTGTAGAAAAAATCGATTTAGGTGATGGAAGAAGCATCACAATCGAGACAGGACGTTTAGCTAAACAAGCAGA
>NZ_DASTTN010000021.1:0-19292 GCF_035760125.1 Flavobacterium sp. | reverse complement strand
GCCGGAACGCTCTTTGATAGCGCCGATAAAAAACTCTGGAGGTAGAAATAGTCAAGGAAAGATGACCATGCGTTATACGGGTGGTGGTCACAAGCAGAGATATCGTATTATTGATTTCAAACGTACAAAAGAAGCAATTCCAGCTACGGTGAAATCTATTGAATACGATCCAAATCGTACTGCGTTTATCGCTTTATTAGCTTATGCTGATGGTGAGAAAACTTATATTATTGCTCAAAACGGATTGAAAGTTGGACAGAAAGTAGTTTCTGGACCAGAATCTCAACCCGAAATTGGTAATACTTTACCTTTAAGCAGAATTCCTTTGGGAACTGTTATATCTTGTATTGAATTGAGACCAGGACAAGGAGCTGTAATTGCTCGTTCTGCTGGAACATTTGCTCAATTAATGGCAAGAGATGGAAAATATGCAACAATTAAAATGCCTTCAGGAGAAACAAGATTAATCTTGTTGACTTGTTCGGCTACAATTGGAGCAGTTTCTAATTCAGACCACCAATTAGTTGTATCTGGAAAAGCAGGTAGAACAAGATGGTTAGGAAGAAGACCTAGAACAAGACCTGTTGCAATGAACCCTGTCGATCACCCAATGGGTGGTGGTGAAGGACGTTCTTCTGGTGGACATCCACGTTCAAGAAATGGAATACCAGCTAAAGGTTATAGAACTCGTTCTAAGAAAAACCCGAGTAACAAGTATATCGTAGAACGTAGAAAGAAATAATAAGATATGGCACGTTCATTAAAAAAAGGACCTTTCGTTCATTATAAGTTAGACAAGAAAGTTGCAGAAAACATAGCAGGTGGAAATAAAGGAGTTGTTAAGACATGGTCTAGAGCTTCTATGATTACTCCAGACTTCGTTGGACAAACTATCGCAGTTCATAACGGTCGTCAATTTGTACCAGTTTACGTAACAGAAAACATGGTAGGACACAAATTAGGAGAATTTTCACCAACTAGATCTTTTAGAGGTCATGCTGGAGCAAAAAATAAAGGTAAAAAATAAGAAGCAATGGGAGTTCGTAAAAGAGAAACAGCAGATGCGAGAAAAGAGGCTAATAAGTCTATAGCTTTCGCAAAATTGAATAACTGCCCTACTTCACCTAGAAAAATGCGCTTAGTAGCGGACTTGGTAAGAGGTCAGAAGGTAGAAAGAGCACTTAACATATTAAGATTCAGTTCGAAAGAAGCTTCAAGAAAATTAGAAAAACTATTATTATCTGCTATCAATAACTGGGAGCAAAAAAATAGTGAAGGTAATCTTGAAGAAGCTGGATTATTTGTTAAAGAAATCCGTGTAGATGGTGGAATGATGTTGAAAAGACTTCGTCCAGCTCCACAAGGTAGAGCACACAGAATAAGAAAACGTTCTAATCACGTGACAATCGTGTTAGGAGCTATCAATAACACACAAAGCAATTCTTAAGCAGCATGGGACAAAAGACAAATCCAATTGGAAATAGACTTGGTATCATCAGAGGATGGGACTCAAACTGGTATGGTGGAAATGATTACGGTGATAAATTAGCCGAAGATTATAAAATCAGAAAGTATATCCATGCTCGTTTATCAAAAGCTAGTGTATCAAAAGTAATCATCGAGAGAACTTTGAAACTTGTAACCGTTACTATCACTACTGCTAGACCTGGTATTATTATTGGGAAAGGTGGACAAGAGGTAGACAAGTTGAAAGAAGAACTTAAGAAAATTACTGACAAAGAGGTTCAAATCAACATCTTTGAAATTAAAAGACCTGAACTTGACGCGTATCTAGTTGCTACAAGCATCTGTCGTCAAATCGAAAGCAGAATTTCTTACAGACGTGCAATCAAAATGGCTATTGCTGCTTCTATGCGTATGAACGCTGAAGGTATCAAAGTTTTGATTTCTGGTCGTTTGAATGGTGCTGAGATGGCTCGTTCAGAGGGTTTCAAAGAAGGTAGAATTCCTCTATCAACTTTCAGAGCCGATATTGATTATGCTTTGGCTGAAGCTCATACTACTTATGGTAGAATGGGTATCAAAGTATGGATCATGAAAGGTGAAGTTTATGGAAAGAGAGATCTTTCTCCACTTGCTGGAATGGATAAAAAACAACCAGGTGGTGGTAAAGGTGGAGATTCTCCTAGAGGAGACAGAAAGCCTTTTAATAAAGGTGGAAAACCAGACGCTCGTAAACGAAAGTAAATTTTTAAACTAAAGAAAAATGTTACAGCCTAAAAGAACAAAATACCGTAAGGTACAAAAAGGTAAAATGAAAGGAAATTCTCAAAGAGGACATGAACTTTCTAATGGAATGTTTGGTATTAAATCTGTACATGAAGATGGAATGTTCTTAACTTCTCGTCAAATCGAAGCTGCGCGTATTGCTGCAACTCGTTTCATGAAGAGAGAAGGACAATTATGGATCAAAATATTTCCAGACAAACCAATTACTAAGAAGCCTCTTGAGGTACGTATGGGTAAAGGTAAAGGTGCCGTTGAATATTGGGCTGCCGTTGTTAAACCCGGAAGAATTATGTTTGAAGTTGGAGGAGTTCCTTTATCAGTTGCAAAAGAGGCATTACGTCTTGCGGCTCAAAAGCTTCCAGTAAAAACTAAATTCGTTATTGCTAGAGATTTCGAAGCATAATCTATATTATATTATGAAACAATCAGAAATAAAAGATCTTTCTGCAGCGGAGTTGCAAGAAAAACTTAGCCAGACTAAGAAGGCATATGCCGACCTAAAAATGGCTCACGCTATTTCTCCAATTGAGAACCCACTTCAAATTAGAAGTGTAAGAAGAACAGTTGCAAGATTAGCTACAGAACTTACTAAAAGAGAGTTACAATAATTGTATTCTGCTGAAAGATGGAAGAAAAAAGAAATTTAAGAAAAGAAAGAGTTGGGGTTGTTACTTCAAACAAAATGGATAAATCCATTGTGGTTGCTCAGGTAACTAAAGTAAAACACCCATTATACGGTAAGTTCGTGTTGAAAACAAAGAAATTTGTTGCACATGACGAAACAAACGACTGTAACATAGGAGATACTGTAAGAATTAGCGAAACGCGTCCTTTGAGTAAATCAAAATGTTGGAGATTAGTTGAAATCCTAGAAAGAGCTAAATAATTATGGTACAACAAGAATCAAGACTAAAAGTAGCAGATAACACGGGAGCAAAAGAAGTTTTAACTATCCGTGTTTTAGGAGGTACCAAAAGAAGGTATGCCTCTGTTGGAGACAAGATTGTAGTATCTATAAAAGACGCAACACCTAACGGAAACGTTAAAAAAGGTGCTGTTTCAACTGCAGTTGTTGTACGTACCAAAAAAGAAGTAAGAAGAGCTGATGGTTCTTATATCCGTTTCGATGATAATGCATGTGTTCTTTTGAATGCTGCAGGGGAAATGAGAGGAACTCGTGTTTTTGGTCCGGTAGCAAGAGAACTTCGTGAAAAACAATTCATGAAAATTGTATCATTAGCACCAGAAGTGCTTTAATTCGTTTTAAGATGATAAAGCTAAAAATAAAATCAGGAGACATCGTAAGAGTAATTGCTGGAGACCATAAAGGTGCTGAAGGTAAAGTTTTACGTGTTTACCGTGAGAAAAACAAAGCAATTGTTGAAGGTGTAAACATGGTTTCTAAACATACGAAACCTAGTGCAAAAAGCCCTCAAGGTGGTATTGTAAAGAAAGAAGCTTCTATTCAAATTTCTAATATATCTTTAATTGATCCTAAAACTAAGGAAACAACAAGAGTAGGTATTAGAGTTGAAGGAGATAAGAAAGTAAGATTTTCAAAAAAATCTAATCAAGTACTATAGTAATGGCATATATACCTAGACTAAAAGAAGAATATAAGAGTAGAGTTATCTCTGCTCTTAAAGAAGAATTCGGTTACACAAACGTAATGCAAGTTCCAAAATTGGAAAAAATCGTTTTGAGTAAAGGAGTTGGTGCAGCAGTATCTGATAAAAAATTGATTGACTATGCAGTTGATGAATTAACTAAGATAACTGGACAAAAAGCAGTATCTACTATCTCTAAGAAAGACGTTGCGTCTTTCAAATTGAGAAAAGGGATGCCTATTGGAGCAAAAGTTACTTTGCGCGGTGAAAGAATGTATGAGTTTTTGGATAGACTTATTACTTCTGCTTTACCACGTGTTAGAGATTTCAGTGGTATTAAAGCTACTGGTTTTGACGGTAGAGGAAACTATAATCTTGGTGTTTTAGAGCAAATCATTTTCCCAGAAATTGATATTGACAAAGTAAATAAAATATCTGGAATGGACATTTCTTTTGTAACTACTGCAAAAACAGACAAAGAAGCAAAGTCATTGTTGGCTGAATTAGGTTTACCTTTTAAAAAGAATTAAGATATGGCTAAAGAATCAATGAAAGCCCGTGAGGTGAAAAGAGAAAAAACGGTAGCAAAGTACGCTGAGAAAAGAAAAGCTTTATTAGAAGCTGGAGATTACGAAGGTTTACAAAAATTGCCGAAAAATGCTTCACCAGTTCGTTTGCACAACCGTTGCAAATTAACAGGAAGACCTAGAGGGTATATGCGTCAATTCGGAATTTCACGTGTAACTTTCCGTGAAATGGCTAATAATGGACTAATTCCAGGTGTTAAAAAAGCAAGCTGGTAATAAATATTATTTGCGATTTTGATATTTCAACAGATAGTTGTAAGTTTGCCGGATTTTTGTCGGTAAATTGACAACTATCTGTTGATTAATTAATGAGTTTAATGGTTTCAGGTTCTTGCGGATGGTCCGACAAGAATACCAAAACCGCAATTTTATACATATGTATACAGATCCAATTGCAGATTATTTGACGAGAGTTAGAAACGCTGTGGCTGCAAACCACAAAGTTGTCGAAATTCCAGCATCTAATCTAAAAAAAGAAATAACAAAGATCTTATTTGATCAAGGTTATATCTTAAGTTACAAATTTGAAGACAACGCTGTTCAGGGGTCTATCAAAATTGCTTTGAAGTATGATAAAGATACTAAAGAGCCTGTAATCAAAGATATCCAAAGAATTAGTAAACCAGGTTTACGTAAGTACGCAGGTGCTTCTAAAATACCGAGAATCCTTAATGGATTAGGAATTGCTATTGTTTCAACTTCAAAAGGGTTGATGACAGGAAAACAAGCCAAGCAATTAAATGTTGGTGGAGAAGTAATTTGTTACGTATACTAATTTTAAAGACTATATAAGATGTCAAGAATAGGTAAAAGCCCAGTAACAATACCAGCTGGTGTAACTATTACAGTTGCCGATGGTGTTATTACGGTAAAAGGAAAAAACGGTCAACTTACACAGGAGTTTTCGGACGTAACTGTAACGGTTGAAGGAGATCAAGTTCTAGTAGAAAGATCTTCTGATCATAAAGACCAAAGAGCAAAACACGGGTTGTACAGATCATTAATCAATAATATGGTTATTGGTGTAACAGAAGGTTTTACAAAATCTTTAGAATTGGTTGGAGTTGGTTATAGAGCTTCAAATCAAGGTCAAAAGTTAGATTTGGCACTTGGGTTCTCTCACAATATTGTTTTAGAAGTAGCTCCAGAGGTAACTCTTGAAACTATATCTGAAAAAGGTAAAAACCCAATTGTAAAATTAACATCATTAGATAAACAACTTTTAGGTCAAGTTGCGGCAAAAATTAGAGGTTTCCGTAAGCCTGAGCCGTACAAAGGAAAAGGTGTTAAATTTGTAGGTGAAGTATTAAGAAGAAAAGCAGGTAAATCAGCTTAAAAAATAAGATTATGTCATTAACAAAACCTGAAAGAAGACAACGTATTAGATTCAGAATTAGAAAAACGATTAGTGGTACTGCTACTAACCCGAGACTATCTGTTTTTAGAAGTAACAAAGAAATTTACGCTCAATTGATTGATGATGTAAACGGAGTTACTATATTAGCTGCTTCTTCAAGAGAAAAAGAAATTGGAAAAGGTACGAATCTTGAAGTGGCAACTGCAGTTGGGAAACTAGTAGCAGAGAAAGCTTTAAAAGCTGGTATTGAAGTGATAACTTTCGATAGAGGAGGTTATTTATATCACGGTCGTATTAAATCATTAGCGGAAGGCGCAAGAGCTGCTGGACTTAAATTCTAATATATTATGTCTAAATACAAAAATATAGAGTTAGTAAAACCAAGTGGTCTTGAATTAAAAGATCGTTTGGTGAGTGTGAATCGTGTTACTAAGGTTACAAAAGGGGGTAGAGCTTTCGGTTTTTCTGCTATTGTAGTTGTAGGTGATGAAAATGGAGTTGTAGGTCATGGATTAGGAAAATCTAAAGACGTTTCTGAAGCAATTGCGAAAGCAGTAGAAGATGCAAAGAAAAATCTTGTGAAAATTCCTTTGAATGGACAATCAGTTCCTCACGAACAAAAAGGTAAATTTGGTGGTGCACGTGTATTCTTAATTCCTGCCTCTCATGGTACAGGAGTTATTGCTGGTGGAGCTGTTCGTTCAGTTCTTGAATCAGTAGGAATTCATGATGTATTATCTAAATCACAAGGATCTTCAAATCCTCACAACGTAGTGAAAGCAACTTTTGATGCTTTATTACAAATGAGAAGCGCTTACACTGTTGCAAAACAAAGAGGTGTTTCTTTAGAAAAAGTTTTTAAAGGTTAATTCAAGGAAATTATGGCTAAATTATTAGTAAAACAAGTTCGAAGCAAAATCAACTGTCCTCTTACTCAAAAAAGAGGTTTGGAAGCTTTAGGCCTACGTAAAATGGGACAAGTTGTAGAGCATGATTCAAATCCTGCTATCCTTGGGATGATAAATAAAGTTAAACACTTAGTTTCTGTTGAAGAAGCTAAATAACAAATACTGTTATGAATTTAAGTAACTTACAACCTGCTGAGGGTTCTACACACAATCAAAACAAAAGATTAGGTAGAGGTGAAGGTTCTGGTAAAGGTGGTACCTCCGCAAGAGGACACAAAGGAGCAAAATCTCGTTCTGGTTATTCTAAAAAGATTGGTTTTGAAGGTGGGCAAATGCCACTTCAAAGACGTGTACCTAAGTTTGGTTTCACTAACATCAATCGTAAAGAATACGAAGGTGTTAATCTTGATACTCTTCAATTATTAGTTGATAATGGAGTAATTACAGATACTGTTGATATGACAGTTTATGTAGCTAATCGTCTTGCTACCAAAAATGAAATCGTTAAGATTTTAGGTAGAGGAGAATTGAAAGCAAAATTAAAAGTAACTGCTCACAAATTTACTGCTACTGCAAAAGCTGCTATCGAAGCTGCTGGCGGAGAAGCTGTAATCATGTAATATTACAATTAAGATGAAGAAATTTATTGAATCAATAAGTAATGTTTGGAAAATAGAAGAACTAAAAAATAGAATTTTAATTACTTTAGGTCTACTTCTTGTTTATCGTTTTGGAGCACATGTTACGCTTCCTGGAATTGACGCAACTCAATTAACAGGGCTAGCTGGGCAAACAAAAAATGGATTAGGATCTATTCTAGACATGTTTACCGGAGGTGCATTTTCTAAAGCTTCAGTTTTTGCTTTGGGAATTATGCCTTATATTTCTGCATCTATTGTTGTGCAACTTATGGGAATTGCGATTCCTTATTTGCAAAAACTTCAGAGTGATGGAGAGAGTGGTAGAAAAAAAATCAATCAAATTACCCGTTGGTTAACTATTGTTATAACTTTAGTGCAAGGACCAACTTATATCTACAATCTTTACAGAACTTTGCCTAGTTCAGCTTTTATTTTAGGATTTAACTCTTTTGAATTTTTATTTTCTTCAGTTGTAATTTTGGTTACTGGTACAATTTTTGCCATGTGGTTGGGAGAAAAAATAACTGATAAAGGAATTGGAAACGGGATTTCCCTTTTGATAATGGTTGGTATTTTGGCTAGGTTGCCACAAGCTTTTATACAAGAATTCACAACAAGAGTAACTAACAACAATGGTGGGCCAATGTTATTGGTTGTTGAAATCATTATTTGGTTACTTGTGATAATATCTTGTGTATTATTAGTAATGGCAATTAGAAAAATTCCAGTACAGTATGCTCGTCGTACGACATCTGGTGATTTCGAGCAAGATATGATGGGTGGTAACAGACAATGGATTCCATTAAAGCTTAATGCAGCGGGTGTAATGCCTATAATATTTGCACAGGCTATTATGTTTATTCCTGCAGCTGTTGCTGGTTTGTCTAAATCAGATGCTTCTCAATCTGTTGTTGGTGCTTTTAGTAATATGTTCGGTTTTTGGTATAATTTTGTTTTTGCAACATTAATTGTTGTATTCACTTTCTTTTATACAGCAATTACAGTTCCTACTAACAAGATGTCTGATGATTTAAAGAGAAGTGGCGGTTTTATACCTGGTATTAGACCAGGTGTTGAGACTTCTGATTATCTTGACAAAGTGATGTCTTTAATAACTTTTCCAGGATCTTTATTTCTTGCTTTGATAGCTGTGTTCCCAGCAATTGTTGTAAGTCTTATGGATGTTCAACAATCTTGGGCTATGTTTTTTGGAGGGACTTCATTGATAATTATGGTTGGAGTTGCAATAGATACTATTCAACAGATTAATTCATACTTGTTGAATAAGCATTATGATGGTTTGATGAAAAGTGGTAAAAATAGAAAAGCAGTAGCTTAACTTATGGCAAAACAATCAGCAATAGAACAAGACGGATCAATCATTGAGGCATTGTCTAATGCGATGTTCCGTGTAGAGTTAGAAAATGGACATATTGTAATCGCTCATATTTCTGGAAAAATGCGTATGCATTACATCAAATTATTACCTGGTGATAAAGTGAAACTAGAAATGAGTCCTTATGATTTGTCAAAAGCAAGAATTACTTATAGATATTAAAGGATATTCACTATGAAAGTTAGAGCATCAGTAAAAAAGAGAAGTGCCGAGTGCATTATCGTACGCAGAAAAGGAAGATTATACGTAATCAACAAAAAGAATCCTAGATTTAAACAAAGACAAGGATAATTATGGCAAGAATAGCAGGGGTAGATATCCCAAAAAATAAGAGAGGTGTTATAGCACTTACCTACATCTTCGGATTAGGAAAAAGTAGAGCTATTGAGATTTTAGAAAAAGCTCAAGTTAGCCAAGATAAAAAAGTTCAAGATTGGAATGATGACGAAATCGGAGCAATTCGTGAAGCCGTATCAGCATTTAAAATTGAAGGTGAATTACGTTCTGAAGTTTCTTTGAACATCAAACGTTTAATGGATATTGGATGTTATAGAGGTATTCGTCATAGATCTGGTCTTCCATTAAGAGGACAAAGAACTAAAAACAACTCTAGAACAAGAAAAGGTAAAAGAAAAACTGTTGCGAACAAGAAAAAAGCAACTAAATAATAAGTAATATGGCTAAAGCAACTGCAAAAAAACGTAAAGTTATCGTTGAATCAACGGGTGAAGCTCATATTTCTGCTACCTTCAATAACATCATCATTTCTTTGACTAACAAAAAAGGTGAAGTTATTTCTTGGTCTTCAGCTGGTAAAATGGGTTTCAGAGGTTCTAAAAAGAACACTCCATACGCAGCTCAAATGGCAGCAGAAGATTGTAGTAAAGTAGCTCTTGAGGCTGGACTTAAAAAAGTAAAAGTTTATGTTAAAGGACCAGGAAACGGACGTGAGTCTGCTATCCGTTCTTTGCATAATGGTGGAATTGAAGTTACAGAGATTATCGATGTTACTCCAATGCCTCACAATGGATGTCGTCCTCCAAAAAGACGTAGAGTTTAATACTCAAAATAATTATAGTATAACCTAGATTGAAAATAGATTATCGAAGGATAAGACCTGAATTCATAATCTCAATCTTAAACAATTTAAAATGGCAAGATATACTGGTCCTAGTACAAGAATCGCTCGTAAATTTGGCGAGGCAATTTTCGGAGACGATAAAGCTTTCGAAAAAAGAAATTATCCACCTGGACAACACGGGATGGCTAAAAAAAGAGGAAAAAAATCTGAGTATGCTGTTCAGTTAATGGAAAAGCAAAAAGCTAAATATTCTTATGGAATTTTAGAAAAACAATTCAGAAATTTATTCGAAAAAGCATCAGCTACTAAAGGTGTAACTGGTGAAGTATTGTTACAATTATGTGAAGCTAGATTAGACAATGTTGTTTTTAGAATGGGTATTGCTCCTTCTAGAAGAGGTGCTCGTCAAATCGTTTCTCACCGTCACATTACTGTAAATGGAGAAAATGTAAATATTCCTTCTTATCACTTGAAACCAGGTGATGTAGTTGCTGTTCGTGAAAAATCTAAATCTTTAGAGGCTATCGAACGTTCTTTGTCTAATTCAAGTCATGTTTATGAGTGGATTACTTGGAATAATGAAACTAAACAAGGTACATTTGTAAGTGTTCCTGCTAGACTTCAAATTCCAGAAAACATTAAAGAACAATTAATCGTAGAGTTGTACAACAAATAATAATTGACTTAGTCGAAATTTATGGCAATATTTAATTTTCAGAAGCCCGATAAAGTTATCATGATCGATTCAACCGATTTTGAAGGTAAATTTGAATTTAGACCTTTAGAACCTGGATATGGATTGACCGTTGGTAATGCACTTAGAAGAGTTTTGCTTTCAGCATTAGAAGGTTATGCAATTACATCTGTTCGTATAGAAGGTGTAGATCATGAGTTTTCTACTATTTCAGGAGTTGTTGAGGATGTTACCGAAATTATTCTTAATCTTAAACAAGTACGTTTCAAACGTCAAATTGAAGATATAGATAATGAATCAGTTACTATTTCTGTTTCAGGTAAAGATCAATTGACAGCTGGTGATTTTCAAAAATTTATTTCAGGTTTCCAAGTTTTGAATCCAGAGCTTGTTATCTGTAATTTAGATAGTAAAATTAAACTGAATTTCGATTTAACTATCGAAAAAGGTAGAGGATATGTTCCTGCTGAAGAGAACAAAAAACAGAATGCTGCAATAGGAACTATTTTTACTGACTCAATTTTTACTCCTGTAAAAAATGTGAAGTATGCAATTGAAAACTTCCGTGTAGAGCAAAAAACAGATTATGAAAAATTGGTTTTTGAAATTAAAACTGATGGTTCAATCAATCCTAAAGATGCTCTTACTGAAGCTGCAAAAGTTTTAATTCACCATTTCATGTTGTTTTCTGATGAAAGAATTACACTAGAGGCTGACGAAATTGCACAAACAGAATCTTATGATGAGGAGTCATTACACATGAGACAATTGCTTAAAACTAAGCTTGTTGATATGGATCTTTCTGTTAGAGCATTAAATTGTTTGAAAGCGGCTGAAGTTGATACACTTGGTGATTTAGTATCGTTCAATAAAAATGACCTAATGAAATTCCGTAATTTCGGTAAAAAATCTTTAACTGAGCTAGACGAACTAGTAGCGATTAAGAATTTGACCTTCGGTATGGATTTAGCAAAATACAAACTAGATAAAGAATAATCTAATCCCGCTTGCGGGGTTAAATTTCATAAAGCAATGAGACACGGAAAAAAATTCAATCACTTAAGCAGACAGACTGCACATAGAAGTTCTATGTTGGCAAATATGGCTTGTTCTCTTATCGAGCACAAACGTATTAACACTACTGTTGCTAAAGCTAAAGCGCTTAAACAATTCGTTGAGCCGCTTATAACAAAATCAAAATCTGATACTACTCACAATCGTCGTATCGTTTTTGCTTACTTACGTAGTAAATATGCAGTAACTGACTTGTTCAGAGACGTTGCAGCGAAAGTAGGAGACCGTCCAGGAGGATACACACGTATCATTAAAGTTGGAAATCGTTTAGGAGATAATGCTGATATGGCAATGATCGAATTGGTAGATTTCAATGAACTTTACAACGGAGGTAAAAAAGAAGTTAAAAAAGCAAAAAGCCGTCGTGGTGGAAAAGCTAAAAAAGCAGACGAAGCTGTTGAAGCTCCAGCTGCTGAGGCAGAACCTACAACTGACGCAGCTGAATAATTATGAAAATAATCGTTCGATAATAATCAAGGATAAGCTATTTATAGTTTATCCTTTTTTTTTGATTTTTTATAAATAAAATAATCAATTATTGTTTCAGTTATTGATTATTAATTAAAATGGGGATGTTGTAGTTTAGTTTTTTAGAATATTTTATTCTGTCTTTTTTAAACATTTTGCGGTCATTTTGTTACTCTCTATTGTTGAGTTTTAAATAGCCTTAATTATTCCTGAAAAACGTTGCGTCCACTGTTTTAAAAATTTAAATTTGCACAATATTAAATTACACATGAAATATACAACACGAAAAAGCGCTATTCTTTTATTAAGTGACGGAACCATATTCCACGGTAAATCAATTGGAATAAGCGGAAAAACTTTTGGGGAAGTTTGTTTTAATACAGGTATGACTGGATATCAAGAGATTTTTACTGATCCTTCTTATTTTGGTCAATTGATGGTTGCAACAAACGCTCATATTGGAAATTATGGGGTAAATGACAAGGAGATTGAATCTAGTAGTATAAAAATTGCTGGTTTGATTTGTAAAAATTTTAGTTTTAATTATTCTAGAGTTGATTCATCAGGAAGTTTGGAAAATTATTTTACTAAGCAAAATTTGATTTGTATCTCAGATGTTGATACACGTGCTCTGGTAAGTTACATACGTGATAATGGTGCTATGAACGCTGTTATTTGTACAGATGATACTCCTATTGAAGAATTGAAAAAGCTATTAGCTGAAGTGCCTGACATGGAGGGATTAGAGTTAGCCTCTAAAGTGTCCACACTTGAGCCATATTTTTACGGAGATGAAAACGCAACGTATAAAATTTCGGCTTTAGATTTAGGTATAAAGGAAAATATCCTGCGAAACTTAGCTAAAAGAGATTGTTATATTAAGGTTTTTCCATATAATGCGAGTTACGCAGAATTAGCTTCTTTCAATCCTGATGGGTTTTTCTTGTCAAATGGTCCTGGGGATCCAGATCCATTGGATAGTGCTATAGAAGTAGCAAAAGAGATTATTCAAAACGACAAGCCTTTATTTGGTATTTGTTTAGGGCATCAAGTTATTGCTTTGGCAAATGGTGTTTCTACATACAAAATGTTTAATGGGCACAGAGGAATTAATCATCCTGTGAAAAACATAATAACAGGTAGAGGAGAAATTACTTCTCAAAACCATGGATTTGCTGTAAATAAGGAAGAACTTGATAATCACCCTGATTTAGAAATTACACATTTACATTTGAATGATGGAACTGTTGCTGGTATGAGAATGAAAAATAAAAATTGTTTTTCTGTACAATATCACCCGGAAGCAAGTCCAGGACCGCACGATTCTTCTTATCTTTTTGATCAGTTTATTGAAAATATCAAATCTGTATAAGACTAAAACGTTATCGTTAATAAATAAAAGGATATTAACGATTTTGGAATAAAGACTTATGAATTTTTTTACTTAATTTTGAGTAAAATACAAATTAATAACATAAAAAATAAGAATAATGAGTATTATTGTTAAAATTCACGCAAGACAAATTTTCGATTCGAGAGGAAATCCTACAGTAGAAGTAGATGTAGTAACGGAAAATGGAGTTTTAGGTAGAGCTGCTGTTCCGTCAGGAGCATCGACAGGTAAATTCGAAGCCGTTGAATTACGTGATGGAGGAAAATCTTTCTTAGGAAGAGGCGTTTTAAAAGCTGTTGAAAATGTAAATACGAAAATTGCTGAAGAATTAGTTGGAACATCAGTTTTTGAACAAAACTTGATTGACCAAGTAATGATTGATTTGGATGGCACACCAAACAAAGCAAACTTGGGAGCAAATGCTATTCTTGGAGTTTCTCTTGCTGTTGCAAAAGCGGCTGCTAATGAATTGGGATTGCCTTTATATAGATATGTAGGTGGTGTTTCTGCAAATACATTACCTGTTCCTATGATGAATATCATCAATGGAGGTTCACATTCTGATGCGCCTATTGCATTTCAGGAATTTATGATTTTTCCGGTAAAAGCAACTTCTTTTACTCATGCTATGCAAATGGGTACTGAGATTTTTCACAATCTTAAAAAAGTATTGCACGATAGAGGTTTGAGTACTGCTGTTGGTGACGAAGGAGGTTTTGCTCCAAACTTAGCTGGTGGAACAGAAGATGCTTTAGATACTATCAAATTGGCAGTTGAAAAAGCAGGTTATTCTTTTGGAGATGAAATCATGGTGGCTTTAGATTGTGCTGCGTCAGAATTTTATGTTGATGGAAAATACGATTATTCTAAATTTGAAGGTGCAACTGGAAAAGTTAGAACTTCTGCTGAACAAGTAGATTATTTAGCTGAATTAGCAGCTAAATATCCAATTATTTCTATTGAGGATGGAATGGATGAAAATGACTGGGATGGATGGAAATTATTGACCGAAAAAATTGGCAATAAAGTTCAATTGGTTGGAGATGATTTGTTTGTGACTAATGTAGAGCGTTTGTCAACTGGAATTGAAAAAGGAATTGCAAATTCAATTTTGATAAAAGTAAATCAAATTGGTACTTTGACTGAAACAATTGCTGCAGTTAATATGGCTAAAAATGCTGGTTATACATCTGTAATGTCTCACCGTTCTGGAGAGACAGAAGATAATACGATTGCTGATTTGGCGGTTGCATTAAATTGTGGTCAAATTAAAACGGGATCTGCTTCACGTTCTGATCGTATGGCAAAATACAACCAATTATTAAGAATCGAAGAGGAATTAGGGAATTCTGCATATTTTCCTGGAAAAAAGGCATTCAAAATAAAGTAATTGTAATGAATTTGTAGTAATTGAGCCATTCGTCATAGACGAATGGCTTTTTTATTGAATTTTTAACAAATTCAATGTTCAATTAGTTTTTAATTTAATGTGGAATTCCTTAGATTTGGTAAATTATAAATTAAATTTTATTTCATAAAAAAATATGTCAAAAATAGCAATATTAGAAATTGATGGCAATAAATTTGAGCTTCCCGTAATTGTTGGGAGTGAGAATGAGGCTGCTGTTGATATTAGTAAATTACGAGATATGTCAGGCGTAATTACTCTTGATCCAGGTTATAAAAATTCTGGTTCTTGTAAAAGTGAAATTACCTTTTTGGATGGTGAACTTGGAATTTTACGTTATAGAGGGTATTCAATTGAAGAATTAGCTGAGAAATCTCATTTTTTAGAAGTTTCATATTTAATAATTTTTGGAGAATTGCCTTCTGCGGAAAGATTAGAGCAATTTGAAAATGACATTCGAAAATTCACTATAGTGAGTGAAGAAATGAAGATTATTTTGGATGGTTTTCCAAGAACAGCTCACCCTATGGGAGTATTATCTGCTTTGACAAGTGCTTTGACTGCTTTTAATCCTAAATCAGTAGATGCAGATAATGAAAAAGATATGTATGATGCAGTTTGTAAAACTATTGCTAAATTTTTAGTTATTGCTACTTGGACTTATAGAAAAAGTATGGGATATCCTTTGAATTATTATGATAATACAATAGGATATGTTGAGAACTTTATGAATTTAATGTTTAAGTTACCTAATGGACCTTACAGTGCAGATCCTATTGTTATAGATGCATTGGATAAATTATTTATTCTTCATGCTGACCACGAACAAAACTGCTCTACATCGACTGTAAGAATGGTAGGTTCTTCGCATGCTGGCCTTTTTGCTTCGATATCTGCAGGGGTATCAGCTTTATGGGGGCCATTACATGGTGGTGCAAACCAAGCTGTGCTTGAAATGTTAGAAGAAATTCATGCCACTGGAGGCGATGCAGATAAGTATTTGGCGAAAGCTAAAGATAAAAATGATCCTTTCAGATTAATGGGATTTGGTCATAGAGTTTATAAAAACTTTGATCCAAGAGCTAAAATAATCAAGAAAGCGGCTGATGAAGTACTTGCGACTTTGGGAGTAAATGATCCAATTCTTGAAATTGCTAAAAAATTAGAAGTTTCTGCATTGGAAGATGAGTATTTCAAGTCAAGAAATCTATACCCAAATGTTGACTTTTATTCCGGTATAATTTACAGAGCATTAGGAATTCCAACTGATATGTTTACCGTATTATTTGCAATTGGTAGATTACCAGGTTGGATAGCTCAATGGAAAGAAATGAGAGAGAACAAAGAACCAATCGGAAGACCAAGACAGATATATACTGGGTATCCTTTGAGAGAATATGTTAAATCATAAATCTTAAAATAGATTATTAAAGCTTCACTTTACGGTGGAGCTTTTTTTTTTTATCTTTGGCAAAAGTTATAGAAATGCTAGAATTAAACATAAATAATGAGACCTCAAGATTGAGGTTAGTGGTGTTAGGTTCTGCTGTTAACAATGGTCCGACACCAAAGGCGGAAGAAGCATATGATCCTAAATCTTTAGAGCATATTTTAGCCAATACCTACCCAATAGAGGCTGATATGGTTGTTGAAATGGAAGCCTTTAATTCAGTATTTCAAAAATATGGAGTAACTGTTTTACGTCCAGAAATGATTGAAAATTACAATCAGATATTTACTAGAGATATTGGTTTTGTAATAGATGATATTTTTGTTAAATCAAATATTTTGCCTGATCGCGACCGAGAATTGGATGCTATTCAATATGTAATTGATCAAATGAATCCAGCAAAAGTAGTTCGTCCTCCAGAAGAAGTTCATATTGAGGGAGGCGATGTAATGCTTTGGAATGATTATATTTTTGTAGGGACCTACAAGGGGAGTGACTATGCTAGTTATATAACTGCAAGAACCAATAAGCAAGGAGTGAAATTTTTAAAAGATTTATTTCCGAATAAAATTGTAAAAGATTTTGATTTGGTTAAATCAAGAATTGAAGCTCGCGATAATGCTTTGCATCTTGATTGTTGCTTTCAGCCAGTAGGAAAAGACAAAGGGATTATATATAAAAGAGGATTTAGGGAAGAAGCAGATTATATGTTTCTAGTAAATCTTTTTGGAAAAGAAAACTTGTTTCATATTACACGCGATGAAATGTATAATATGAATTCCAATGTATTTTCGATAGATACAAATGTTGTTGTTTCTGAAAAGAATTTTACAAGATTAAATAATTGGCTTCGAGCTAATGGGTTTACAGTAGAGGAAATTCCGTATGCAGAAATTGCAAAACAAGAAGGATTATTGCGATGTTCTACTTTGCCATTAATTAGAGATTAACAATTCGTTTTGGGTTTTATTGTTTAACTTTAGGCAATTGATTTTGGAACGATAAAACTATAAGAATATGAAACAAACAACAAACTCCATTTTGATGATTCGGCTAGTTGCATTCCGTATGAATGAGCAAACGGCAGTGAATAATTATTATCAAAAAGTTTTAGATGGTCTTTTGCCAGCAACAGTAAATGCAAAAGCGCAACAGGAATTTGATGTTTTTGTTGAGAAGCTTCGCTCGGTTGGGGTGGATGTAACGGTGGTCGATGATAAAGAAAATTCGGACACACCAGATAGTATTTTTCCAAACAATTGGATTTCTTTTCATGAGAACGGGGATGTAGCGTTATATCCTATGTTTGCTGAAAATCGTCGTTTAGAACGCCGTGAAGATATTTTGGATACATTGGAAGAGAAAGGATTTGTAATCGATAATATTATGGATTATACTTCTGCTGAAGAAGATGGTTTTTTCTTAGAAGGAACGGGAAGTTTATTATTGGATAGAGAAAACGGAAAGGCTTATTGTGCTCTTTCTCCAAGAGCTGATGAAGAGTTGTTTATTGAGTTTTGTGAAGATTTTGAATTTACACCTGTTATTTTTGAAGCCTTTCATACTGTTAATAACGAACGAAAGCTGATTTATCACACCAATGTAATGATGTGTCTTGGTGAGACTTTTGCGGTTATTTGTGCTGATTGTATCGACGACAAAAAAGAGCGAAAAATGGTTCTCGAAAGCCTTAAAGGAGATGAAAAAGAAATCATTTTGATTACCGAAGAGCAAGTGAATAATTTTGCAGGAAATATGCTTGAAGTAAAAGGTGCCGATGATAGAAGGTATTTAGTAATGAGTGCTTCGGCTCATCAAAGTTTGACCAAAAAACAAATTGCTCAATTAGAAGAACATGTGACAATTTTGAGTTCAAGTTTAGATACTATTGAAGCTTGTGGTGGAGGAAGTGCCCGTTGTATGATGGCAGAGATTTTCTTGCCGAGAGAATAAAAAAGATAAATTTTTAAAATAAAAAGTCCAAATTCCAATTGCTTACAATGATTGGAATTTGGGCTTTTTTTATTGGTAATATTTTTTGGAATTACATTAAATTACCTTTAATAATATTGATAAGAGCACTTACGATGTATTGGATACCAATTGCAATAACTATAAAACCAACAATTCTTGAAATTGCTACAATACCAGAGGCTCCAAGTATTTGGGCTAGATAATGTGCACTTCTTAGGATGATAAAAATTGCAATCGCGATTGCAAATATTGCCAGTGAAGCAATTATAAGTTCGTTAGTGGAATTATGTTCTTGGTAAAATGCAATTAATAAGGATATAGAACCAGGACCTGCAAGCATAGGTATAGCCAAAGGGGTCAAGGCAATGTCATTTCTTTTTTGGGCATCTGTTTCTATCTTTTTATTGATACCTCGCTTTTTATTGAATTTCCCAGAAAGTAATGAAAAACCAGAACTCACAATTATTAAACCACCAGCAATTCGCAGGGAATCAATACTAATGCCAAAAAAACTCAAAACATATTTTCCAATAAAAAACGAAATGATAAGGATTAAAAATACATTTATGGAAGTCCATAATGAAATTCTTGAACATTCTTGTTTGGAATCGCCTTGAGTTAGACCTACAAAGATTGGTACGGTTCCAATGGGATTTAAAACAGAAAATAATGCAACAAATAAGTAAATAAATAAATCCATTCAGTTTTGGTTTTTTGATTGTAAAATTACGAATTTATGTATAAATAAGTTTAAACAAGAGTTATCTAATTGTTTATTTCAATAAATACAGGAACCAATTACAGAATTAATTAAAAGGTGTAATGATTAATGACTATTTCTAGGTTTATGGCAACTATTTAGTTAGAGCTTAATCCTTTTTGATTACTTTTGCAGCTTATATTGATTTAAAATGACAAAAAATAAAAAAACCTTAGTTCTTGGAGCAACTGCTAAACCAGAAAAAGCAGCATTCAAGGCTATTGAGATGTTGGTTGCCAAAGGG
>NZ_DASTTN010000020.1:0-7416 GCF_035760125.1 Flavobacterium sp. | reverse complement strand
GGGGACAGCACCCCAACGGCGGCGATTAATCATGTGAATACCGTGACGGCCAATAGTGCCAAGCCTTTATATCTTGCTGTGGGAGTTGAATTCTATCAAGGAGTCAATGGTAAAATGTATCCATTGAAAAATGGTTCTTATAATCCGTTGGCATTGGTTCAAGTAAGCGGACTGTAAATGATCCTGACCTTGTCAAGAACTTATTTCCCTGATGGAACCAATGGAAAACTTGAGTGTAACGGAAAATTGATCTGTTATACCATTGAACTGCCCTGGGCATCCAATGAAAAAAGGATTTCGTGTATTCCTGA
Organism: Flavobacterium sp.; assembly: GCF_035760125.1. Taxonomy (GTDB): domain Bacteria; phylum Bacteroidota; class Bacteroidia; order Flavobacteriales; family Flavobacteriaceae; genus Flavobacterium. The sequence goes on along the minus strand of NZ_DASTTN010000020.1, from coordinate 7,105 downwards.
GGGGGAATATTTTATCAGTAAGCGATACAGTAAAAAATTTCGATGGCATATTGAAGTAGTTGACGTGGAAAACAGAAGTTTTATTTTGTTCCATCCCGCCAATAATGCTCTAAGAGAATTGAATGGCTGTATTGCTCCCGTAACGAAACTTTCGGGTTCCGGTTTGGGGCTTGAATCTCGACAAGCTTTTATCAAATTGAAAAGCTTAGTTTATAAAAGTGTGGAGAGAGAGGAAACCGTTTTATTAATTGTTAAATCTTAAAATTCTAATTATGAATATTGTAAAAAGAGCGAAAGCTCCCCTTCCGAAATTTTTTAGAGTGCTGCGAAATATCGGATTGGCATTAGCAACTGTTGGTGGAACTGTTTTGACCGCACCAATTGCCTTACCACTGGTGGTTAGTTCTATTGGTGGGTATTTGGCTGTTGCAGGCGGTGTATTATCTGCGGTTAGTCAGCTTACGAGCCTAAACGATGATTTCAATGCAGTCCAGTAATCCTGCGTTAATTGGTACTGCTGGCGGTACTTTTTTGAGCGTGTTACCGAATTTACATTCGGAGGATGTCTCAAAAACTGTTTTATTGGCTGCGATTGGAGCTATAGTCAGTTTTGGATTGTCAATGGTGCTTAAATTTATCGTTAAGAAGTACAGGAAGTAGTTTTAGTTGAGTCGTTTTGACTTAGTGCAATGTTAGAGAAGCCCAAACCGAAAGGAATGGGCTTTTTTTGTGATTGTTGGGTTATTGGAATTTATACTTATGAAGATATTTTTACTTTTTTCCTTGATGAAAAAAGTAACAAAAAAATCAAGTCTACAATATTTTTGCGCAAAAAATCATCGGACGGATTTTTTCTATCGTGTCCCCAGCCGCTTCGCTAGGGGGGCACTCCCAACGGCCAACGCGCAAATCCTTACCGTGATTTTTAGTGCAAAAATATAAGGGCGGGGAAGAGGACGTTTATATAAGTTTATTGTTTACTCTCTGCGCCAATGCGCAAATCCTTACCGTGATTTTTGGTTTGGCAACTATAAGGGGAAAGACTATCAAGGTTTGAGGGGGATCTTGTTTCGTTTGTAGGTTGGTTACGAGTTTTTATTTATGAAGTGCATTTTACTTTTTTCCTTGATGAAAAAAGTAACAAAAAAATCAAGCCTACAATATTTTTGCGCAAAAAATCATCGGACGGATTTCCCTATCGTGCCCCCAGCCGCTTCGCTAGGGTGGCACTCCCAAGGGCCAACGCGCAAATCCTTACTGTGATTTTTAGCGCAAAAATATAAGGGCGGGGAAGAGGACGTTTATATAAGTTTATTGTTTACTCCCTGAGCCAATGCACAAATCCTTACCGTGATTTTTGGTTTGGCAACTATAAGGGCGGGGAAGAGGACGTTTTATATAAGTTTATTGTTTACTCCCTGCGCCAATGCGCAAATCCTTACCGTGATTTTTGGTTTGGTAATTATAAGGGGAAAAGACGATCACGAATTACTGCGTCAGTTCACTTCGTTCGTGTGCAATTCCGCGCCATCGGTTTTTTTAGCAAATCAGCAACAAACGATATTCTTCTTCATTTTCTATTGGTGCTCTGTGAATGCAAGGCAGCACCTGTTGTTTTGGATGATCCACCGCCAGGCGCCAAAGATTTCCTAATCCTAAATTAATAGGCACTGCATGAGGTTGCGCCTGATAATGCAAATCAAAGCAATTTTCCTTCAAAAAGTTTTCAAATTCCTCCGATGGGCCGTTATGTAGCTCTTTAAGTTTTTTTCGAATTTCAGGAATTAGAATTTTTTGCTCCGCTTGTTCATTAGAAATAATGTCACTTGCTATGCCGTGATAGGTACATAAAAAAGTATCCGTTGCAATGGGCGAACGATCAACATGATACGAATACACATCAGTGGATATGAATTCAAATTCATCATCTCGTTCGTAACATTTAAGTAAATTAAGAGAGGGGGAAGCTCCGAAATCGGCTAATAATCGTAAATCATTTAAGATAATTTCTCTTGCTGCAATCCCCTTTTCCGATAGTTGGAGTGCCAATAGATCTTTAGGATAAACTTCCGTTATATTATCTTTTATCTGCAGTTTATCTACAATCTCTTTAAAATCGCCTTCCAAATTTCGGTACCAGCATAGGGCATTCATTTCTCCCTTAAAATCCTTATTTACAAGTTCAGAAAAAGTGGATACCATTCCAATTTGGTTGCTGTCAGAAAATGTATTGCTCATAGTACGATATCAAGAAGCTAGTTATACCGATTGTATATTCAATATAGTCTCCCGATTGCTCAATCGGGATACTATTTTCATATTATACCGTTTGTTATTTCAAAATAGTCCAATAAAAATTGGACCAAATGAAATATACAACGGCATTATACCAAAAACTTTGGACTAATTACATAATCCAAATGGTATTACATCAGTATTATACCAGAATATTTTGGACTAAAAAATAAATGTAATTTGTATTATTTAATGCATTACAAATTATGCAATTTCTCGCCATCGGGCTAATTTTTCAGGACAAGACAATATATTTGTTACTAATTTGGGCTATTTAATTAAAATTGGAAGAGGTGGGCAGTTTGGCCTTTTTTTTACTTGAGGTAGCTTTTACTTTTTTTTAAGGTTAGGCTTGAGTAATAGTATTTTTTTTGTAATAAAAATTGTAAAAATTATTGTTGTATTGTTAAAATTTGACTATATTGGTATTTCATAAATTTCATTTTAATATAAAGATCCAAGAATTTTGTTTTACTACAGAGTCTTAAAACGACTGCATCTTTTTTTTAAAAATTAAACGATTATTATGGTTTAATATAGATTTTGGTAGTTTTTAATTTAGTTTTTATATATGATTAAAAAAATACTTATTGTTGATGATCATTTTATTGTACGATCCGGAATGTCACTTTTATTGGAAAATGAAATTGATGACGTTCAAATTTTTGGGGCTAATGATTTTCAGGAAGCGCTTTCAGAATGTGGCGAGGTTAGTTTTGATTTAGTGATATTGGACATTAATTTGCCTGGGGGTAAAAAATGTTATATGGTTGATGATTTGCGAGAGCTGCAAAAGGATGTAAAAATATTAATTTTTTCTGCTCATGAGGAGGATATTTATGCTTTTCGTTATATCCAAGCTGGAGCTAACGGATATTTGAATAAGTTGAGTGATAGTGATACGATCGTTAAAGCTGTAAAAACAGTATTGGAAGGAGGAAAATATATTTCCACTGATATTTTGGATAAATTCATTGCATTTTCTCAGCACAAGAGAGAAAGTAATAATCCATTGGAAGATCTTACCCATCGCGAATTTGAAATTGCAGAACTTCTTGCAAAAGGATTTGGGAATCTTGAGGTTGCCAATGAATTGGATATAAAAATGACGACAGTAAGCACCCACAAATTAAATATTTTTAAAAAAGCGCACATAACCAATATTATAGAATTATCTGAATTGTTTAAAAAATTCAAAGGTTGACTAGTTTAAATCTGTTATTATTTCAATTTTAGAACCTTTACCATCTTCACTATAAAATTTTAAGTCGCCGTGGAGTATATGAATTAATTCGACGATCATATGTATCCCGATTCCACTGTTTCTTAACATTAATTTCTCAGTAGATTGTTGATTGCTCAATTGGTTGTAATATATTAAATCCTCTTCTTTAAATCCTTTGCCTGTGTCTTCCACAACGAGATATAGTTTTTTATTTTTAATATGGCTGTATATTTTAATTACTCCATCTTCTGTGTTTTTTATGGCATTGTCAAGAATATTGTGCAGGATAACAGATAAAATGTCCTTGTTTATTTTTGTGGAGACATTATTATTGATTTCGTTTATTAAAATATTATTGGAAGCCTCGGCAATTTCATGAAATAAATTACATTTTGTTTGCACTAGTTCTTTTAGAAAATAGCCTGAATTTTCTGAAGAGTTACCTTCAAAGAAAATTTTGGAATACGTTAGTAGGCTATCAATAAAATTGAATAATTGAAGGGTAGAAGAATAAACAGATTTTGTTATTTTTTTAAACTTTTCATCATCATAGCTTTTAGATTCTTCATAGATATATTTATTGGTCATTGCCAAATATTTCAGAGGACTTTTTATATCGTGACTTATGGTTCCTATTAATTTTTTGTGTTGAACTATTTCTGTAGATAATTCTATTTTAGTTTTTTCTAAGGCCTTTATAATGTCGTGTAATTGTTCTTTTTTATTCTTAATATCTTTTTCTGAAGCTATTATTTTTTTTAAAGTAATTGAATAGTAAATACTTACGCTACTAATTATTATTAAAATAAAAAATATATTTATAACTATTAGATTGTCTTTAATTTCTCTGGTACCATCGACAACAATATTTGAGAATCTATCTGCTGCAGCACCTAGTCTTTCACATATTAAACTGATTTCTGATGAAAGTTTATGTTTTGTTTGTAGATCTAATTTTTGGGTTTTAATTTTTTCGTGAACTTCAATACCCATTTCATGAAGTTGATTTACTGATTCATCAGCATTTGTCCATTCTGCAATTGCTTTTTTAAGAAACGGTACCGAATTAAAATTCTTAAAAACCCAGATTAAATCATCTAAATCTCCCTCTTTATTTCTCCCCGCCCTAAATCCTATTTTTGTGATGCTGTCATTTAAGTTTTGGGTTAAAGCAATTCTTGCAAATTGGTCTCCCAAGGGGACTCTCAATTCTTCGTTAAACGATTCCCAACTTTTATTGTTTTCTGTGTATAAATAGGTGATCAAATGACGTGATGCCTTGTTTTGTCCTTTGGAGTAATGTGATTCCCCATTTATATATGCTCTTGATGCCGATAAAATTCTAATCGTGATGTAGTTTATGACGATTAATGAGGTACATGAAAAAAACAGTATTATATAGAGGAGGATTATATTATGGTTTTTTGATTTTGGCGTGTTCTTAATTTCGGTCATAATCTTTCATAATTATTTGGTATTGTAATTTAAGAAATTTAGTTAATGTTTTTAATTTTTTTAATAATAAGAATTAACTGTAGCTATGTTTAATTATTAATCTTACAAAAAACTAGTACTAATCAAATTTCTGTGTAGTATTAATTCTATATAACAATCGGTTTTTGTTTGTGGGAATTTTTTATATGCTCTTTTATAATGCGATAAATTTACTGAAGTATAAGTTCTTTGAGTTACTATCCAGCGATGTACATAAAATTAAACATGTGATAAATGTTTAATTAAATGTCTTTTTTATTCTATATCAATTTGATATTAAATATTAAAGAAGTTATTAATCTAGTCTTGTTTAAAAAAGTTTAATCCTTTATTCTATGAGAAAAAATTACCCAAATCTTTCGATTAATCAATTAGATCAATCCATTGCATTAGATATATTGATTAAAGGAATGTTCAGAAGAATATTGTTTTTTTTGATATTTTATGCGTATTCTACAACAACTATTTCAGCTCAATGCAATACGGAAACTCCACTTCCTTTTATTGATAGTGCTTTTGGAAATTTGACAGCAACAGGCAGTCTTGGTGGCGTGTGTTTGCTGTGTTCAGCTTCAAATGCATCTAGATTGATAGATTCTGATTTAAACAATTTTGCTACTGCTGCTGTTACTATTGGTGTTGCAGGATCTGCAAATTATAGAGTTACAGATTCTGATACTGACTATACAGCCGGTACTTATGCAGGCTATAGAATTGATGCCGGCGGAATATTGAATGTAAATTTACTGGGCTCGATTACAATCAGGACTTATTTGAATGGTACTTTAAGAGAAACATCTACAGGTTCTTCGCTTTTGGGTGTGGGATTACTTAACGGCTCCGGTAATAATTATGTTGTAGGTTTTAATACGACAAAAAGTTTTGATGCTATTGAAATTTCCATTGGAAGTTTAGTTGGTTTGTTGAATACTGTCGATGTTTATTATCCAGTAATCAGAAATTATTGCGCAGGCCCAGTTTTGAGCTGCAATACAGCATCTCCAATGAATCTTCCGACTTATCCTGTCAGTTTAGAGCCTTCTCACACAGGTGTTTCAGGTGTAACAGTAGGGAATATTTATGATGCTAAAAATGTGATTAGTTCCAGCACAACAGATTATGCTACAATAGCTTTGAATGTTGGTGTTGTAAGTTCAGGAAGTATTTCGGTAAAAGACCAACTTACGGATTACCCAGTTGGTACTTATGCCGGTTTCGAAATAGAAAATTCCAATTTATTAAGTGTTTCAGCATTAGCAAACATATATATAACAACTTATTTAAATGGAGCACCTCAAGACCAATTCTTTGGAAATAATTTAGTTGTAAATGGTTCATTATTAAATACCTCTGGCCGACATAAAGTTGGTTTTGTCTCTACTAAATCATTTGATGAAGTTCAGATTTCGATACAACAAACAATAGGATTGAATTTGGGGTCAACAAAAGTGTATGGTGCTGTTTTCGAAAATTTCTGTGCAGGACCAAATTTGGTTTGTAACACACAAACCGGTATGGTCGCACCAACTTATCCAGTTTATATTAATGGTGTAAATACTGGCATTGATGGTGTAGCTTGTGTGGCCTGTTCTGTAAATAATGCAGATAATTTGATAGATCAAAATGCATCTAATTATGCTCAGATTAATTTAACAGTAGGTGCTGTAGCCTCTGGAAGTATTTCGGTAAAGGATCAAATAACAGATTACCCTATAGGTTCTTTTGTTGGTTTCACTTTAGAGAATCCTTCATTATTGAATGTAAATGCCTTAGATGCCATTACGATAACTACTTATCTTAATGGATCGCCTCAGGAAATTAAATTTGGGAATTCTGCATTGGCGACTGCTGGTTCCAATCTTTTGGTGGGAAGCAGTTTACATACTATTGGTTTTATTGCAACTAAAGCGTTCGATGAAGCTCGTATTACGATTGTCAATACTGTAGCCGTAAATTTGGGTGTTGTAAATGTGTATAATGCTGTTTTTCAAAAATTGTGTCCAGTAACTTTAGAATGTAACAAGACTTATGCATTAACAAATCCAACTTTCCCTGTCATCATTGATAGCGGTAAAACAGGTGTTGATGGTG
>NZ_DASTTN010000019.1:0-2977 GCF_035760125.1 Flavobacterium sp. | reverse complement strand
AAAAGATAAATTTGAACATTTGTTGTATCTAAAAAACTGGATTGATACAGTACAATGGCATTTTGAAGATATCATTCGTGATCCGAATATTGATCCAGTTGCAGCTTTGACTTTGAAAAGAAGAATTGATGCTTCAAATCAGGAACGTACAGACATGGTTGAATATATCGATAGTTATTTTCTTCAAAAATACAGTCATGTTGTGGTTAAGGATGATGCTAAAATCAACTCCGAAAGTCCAGCTTGGGCTTTTGACAGATTATCTATTTTGGCTCTGAAAATTTACCATATGAATGAAGAAGCTACACGTACAGATGCTACACAAGATCATAGAGACAAATGTCAAGCAAAATTGAACATTCTTTTGGAACAAAGATCTGATTTATCAATGGCAATCGATGATTTATTGACAGACATTGAAAATGGAGATAAATTCATGAAAGTGTACAAACAAATGAAAATGTACAATGATGATGATTTGAACCCTGTTTTGTATCAAAATAAAAAATAATTTTTTGGCAACAAATTTGTCTCCAAAAATTAAACATATAGCCGTCATGAGACTTTCCGCAATGGGGGATGTCGCCATGACGGTTCCTGTTTTACGTGCATTTGTGAATCAATTTCCAGAAGTAAAAATCACGGTAGTTTCCAGACCTTTTTTTAAACCTTTTTTTGAAGGAATTCCGAATCTTTCTTTTTTTGCTTTTGATGAAAAAGAAAGACATAAAGGATTCTTGGGCTTATGTAGATTATTTCAGGATTTAAAAGCATTTGATATTGATGCTTTTGCCGATTTACATAATGTTCTACGTTCCAAAATTGTAAGAACACTTTTTGCTGTGAGTGGAAAAAAAATAGCATCAGTAGATAAAGGAAGAGAAGAGAAAAATGCGCTGACCCGTTTCGAAAATAAAATTTTCAAACCATTGACCACGATGTTTGGAAGACATGCAAAAGTCTTTGAACAGCTTGGTTTTTCTGTGGATTTAGCTAATCCAATATTTCCTAAAAAAGCCATTTTGGATTCTGAAATTCTAAATCTAATTGGCAATTCACCACAAAAATTAATTGGGATTGCACCTTTTGCACAATATGATTCAAAGGTATATCCGCTTGATTTAATGAAGGAAGTAATTGATACTTTAGCATTAGACCAGAACAATACCATTTTACTTTTTGGTGGAGGAAAAAAAGAAATCGAAATTTTGAACACACTATGTTCTGGCAAAGAGAATGTCATTAATATGGCTGGAAAAATTAAATTTACACAGGAATTGCAACTTATATCGAATTTGGACGTGATGCTTTCTATGGATTCTGGAAATGCCCATATCGCAGCAATGCTTGGAGTAAAAGTAATTACGCTTTGGGGTGCTACTCATCCTTATGCTGGATTTTCTCCTTTCAATCAACCATTGGAAAATGCCTTGGTTTCGGATAGGGATTTGTATCCAAAATTGCCGACATCTGTTTACGGTAACAAAAAAGTGGAAGGTTATGAAGATGCCATGCGAACAATTTTGCCAGTAACGGTTGTTGAAAAAATTAAAACTTCCTTAAAATAAAAAACTTCCCTTTTCAGAGAAGTTTTCACTATCATTTATGCTATTTTAAACATCATCATAATCCACTCGTATTGTTGGAGTGGTTGGATGTGCTTGACAAGTCAGAATTAAACCTTCTTCAATTTCGCTATCGGTAAGAATAGAATTTTTCTTCATTAAGGCTGCTCCAGATGTTACACGTGCCAAACAACTGCTGCAAATACCTCCTTGACAGGAATATGGTGCATCAATTCCTTGTTTTAGGGATGCCTCAAGAATAGTTTGTTTTTGTGACATTTCGAAAGTTGTCTCATCATCATCGACCATAACGGTGATTTTTGAATGTCCAACTAGTGCTTCTTGAATGGTATTTTCATGTGAAGAGGTTTTAAAAAGTTCGAATTTTATAGCCGAATCTCTCACGTTTTTTTCTTTCAAAATAGCCGAAACCGTATTGATCATTTCTTCCGGACCACACAAGTAGAATTTTTCAAAATCCAATGCTGCGTGTTTATTATTCAAGGCAAAATTTACAACGGATTTGTCAATTCTGCCGAATAAAGTATTTTCAACATTAGCTTGGCTATACACATAATGTACAAAAAGACGGCCTACATATTGCAATTGTAAATCGTGTAATTCTTCATGAAAAATGGTCTGTTCTGGTGTTTTATTTCCATAAACTAAGACAAATGAACTTTTTGGCTCACTTTTCAAAACCGATTTTATAATTGATAAAACAGGAGTAATTCCGCTACCTGCCACAAAAGCAATATAATTTTTTTGACGGTCTATTTCGGGTTCAAAAATAAATTTTCCTTCCGGTTTTCCTACCTCAAGTACATCACCAGCTTTTAATTTGCTGTTTGCAAATTGAGAAAAAACTCCGTCTTTAACTGCTTTCACAGCAATTCGCAATTCACCGCTTCCAGGAGCCGAACAAATGGAATACGCACGACGAATTTCGACATTGTCCAATGTCAGGCGTAAATTTATGTACTGACCAGCAATGAAAGTATAATTAGGTTTTAATTCTTCAGGGACATTAAAAAGTATCGAAACGGCATCTTTGGTTTCGCGTTTTACTTCTTTTACAATCAATTTAAGAAAATTTGGCATGAGACTGTTTTTTTGCAAAAGTAATAAAACTATTTAGGATTGAAAGAATTTGAAACTATTCAAGTTTAATTTTTACTATATTTCTGTAACATTTTCCTACTCTAAACTACTTATTCGCAAAACCAAACAAAAATTATGATTGCAAAATTTATTTATCTCGAATGGAAATCTTTCACGAGATCTGCTTCGTTCGCTTCAAATTTGGCCTTGAAAATATTGATGGGATTTCTTGTTCTATATTTCACATTGGTTTTTTTAGCATTGGGAATAGGGGCTTTTTATATTCTTAGGGAAATGAAATTGGATCCATT
>NZ_DASTTN010000018.1:0-5757 GCF_035760125.1 Flavobacterium sp. | reverse complement strand
GACCAGACCGTTAATTTTTCAAAATCATCTTTTTTGTTCATATCCTTTGCAACTTGAGCTACACAATAATCGTCAATGCCGTACTCAATTGTTCTTGCAACCGATTCGGATTTATAATCCGAGGGAATGTAACCCAATGTGTGGAAAAACTGCAAACCGGCTTGCCCCTCATAACAACCCCAATTTTGTCTGTCTAGCATTTTGTTTTTCTCCCCATCACAATCTGTTGCAATCATCGCATCTTTGCGCATGGCTTCATAGGCCAGTTTAGTATCATAACCTCTTACTCCTTTTACATAAGCATCAGCGATAACAGCATCAGCATGAGTCCCGATCATTATATTCGATTCGGCTGGGTTTGGCCACATCGGTAATCTTCCTCCTTCTTTGTATATATTTAGCATTGAAGTAATCATGTCGTTTACTCTATCGGGCTGCACAAATAGCAAGAAAGGATGCAATGCTCGAAATGTGTCCCAAAGCGAATAATCGGTATAAGAAATACCTTCATGGATCTTATCGTCAAAAGGGCTGTAATATTTTCCATATTCAGAAAATTGACGCGGAAACAATAAGGTGTGGTAATAGGCAGTGTAGAAGATTTTCTTTTTTTCCTCATCAACACCGTCAATTTTGATCTTTTCAAGATTTGACTGCCATGCTTTTTTTGTTTGTGATGCCGTTTTATCAAAATCCCAATCTGGAATTTCTCGGGATAAATTTTCTTCAGCTTGTTCAATGCTTATGAACGAAGTTGCTATTTTTACTTTTACAACTTCATTTTCTTTTGTAGAAAAACTAACATAAGCCCCCAATCGTTTCTTTGCTGCTAGTTCCTCTGATGAAGGAAAAGCCTTGTCATTGTTCCAAGTTCCGAAAGCATCATATGGTTTATCAAATTGTATTACAAAATATCCTTTGAAATTTTTGAGTTCAGGGCCAATATCAAAAGAGGCTCTGTCTGGATTATACCCAATAATTTGATTTTTTGCCTTATCAAATTTTATGAAAGCAGTTAATTTGTTCGCACGATTTTCCTTTGAATTGATACCGTCCTCGTCTTTTTTATCTTCTATGTTTATGGATTGAAACACAAGATGCGAATTTTTTGATTTTGGAAAAGTAAATTTAAAAATACCACAACGTTCCGTGGCCGCTATTTCGGCTTTAATTATTTTCTTTTCCTCTGTTTTCATTTTCACCGAATAATAGTATGGTGACGCTATTTCATCTTTGTGGCTAAATGAAAGTTTCCGGTCTTCTGGTTTTAGCTTTAACGTGCCAATTTCAGGCATTACAGATACATAACCATAATCCCCCATCCAAACCGTTGGCTGGTGACTGGCAATAAAACCTAATATAGAAGTGTCTTCATAGACATAGTACATTCTGCTTATTATATTTTCACAAGTTTGAGGTGAAAAATTAGTCATAGTAAAAGGAGGGCCTACACTTAATGCCAAACCACCTTCTCCTTTTTCGGCAGTTCCTATATATGAATTCACATAGTCAATTTCTTGCTTTTTTTGCGAAAAGGAATAACTTGTAAATAAAAAGAATATAAAAGGTAAAATTGAATTTCTTATTGAAAACATTTTTAGAAAGTATTTGAATTAGTTTGATATAAACAAAATCTAAACAATAATATTTTTTTAGATATTGACAGTTACATTATTTATCTGCTTTTACTTTTTTAAAATCTATTACTGCATTATTAATTAATGGCTTTGCCCAAAAACCTAACCATAAAATATATGCAAGTGTTAAATACAACAGCGTCATAGCATATCGCAATCCTATCATATCACCAAGCTTACCAATAATTAAAGACATCACGGCCCCACCTACGATACCCGTACACAAAATTCCCGAAAATGCTCCGTGATTATTTTCAAGTGAATTTAAGGCAAGTGAAAATATAACAGACCACAAAACCGAAAGTGCAAACCCAGAAAGAGGAAAAGCATATAAAGCCATAATTGAAGTTCCAAATAGAGCAACAGTAAGACATAAAATAGCACCAATAGTAAATACTTTCAGCACATTACGACTATCTAAAAATTTCAGAAGTAATAACCCTAATAAACAGCCAGCCGTAAGCAGACCCCAAAAATAAGCTACCATTTCAGCACCCACAGTTTGTGGGTCGTAACCATGATAATCACTTAAAAATTTTGACATCCAATTTGCAATTCCCTGCTCCGTACCTACATAAGCAAATGTTCCAAAAAAGAACAAAACCACCGTTTTATCTTTCAGTAAATCTTTGTAAACAGACCAACTGCCTGTTTTTTCGGTTTCATCCAATTCCACTTTTGGAAATTTGAAAAACAATATCACTATTATCATTGCAAACGCCGTAATCGCAAAAATCCAATACAGGGAAACCCAATTTAAATGCTCCGGAACCAATTCCGAAAGTGTTTCAAGAAAGCTATTTGAATTACTTCCATCGTGTTTGATATTGGTCACTAAATAACTGTATGCCAATGGACTTAAAAATGAAGCTGCTCCAAAAAAAAGTTGTGCCATAACAGAATTAAATGCGAAATGTTTTTCTCCACCTGAAACTCTAAGCAATGGATTTATAGCCACTTGCAATGATGCCATTCCGATTCCTATTAAAAACAAAGATAGCAATGCGATGTAATAAACAGGGAATAAACCAAATAACAAGGAACCAAAAGCAGCCAACAAAAATGAAAATATCATTACCGCTTTTTCACTATATTTTTCTATTAAAACACCAGATGTGGTTGACATAACTCCGTATGCCGCAAAAAATGAAAATGGAAGAAACCCTGCCATTCCAAGTGACAATTTGAAACTATTGATTATATCAGGAATTAAGGGTCCCATTATATTGGTCAAAAATGAAATCACAAAAAATATCAAAAAAACTAACCCAACTGTATAATAATTATTTTTCATTTATTTATAATATTGAAAACATGATTTTTATTTTTAAATTCTTTTGAATAAATGTTGATTCTTTAGAAAGCAACATTAATAAACACAGGTGCATGATCAGAAAGGACAAGATTGTTTAAGGTTTCTGCAAAAACAGCATATTTATGAACCGTAATCCCTTTCGTCACTAAAATGTAATCGATGAGTGGTCGGTCATTGAAAGGTATTTTTCCAAAATCATGAAAAGACCAATTTGGACCATAAACAATTGAAGCAAGTTTTTTGGAGTCCAATAAACTTAACGATTTATCTGCCGTTAGCAATGATTGTATAACCGATGAATCAGGTGTTGCATTCAAATCCCCCATCATAATTTGAGGCATTCCCTCGCTTAGTTGGGCGATCTTTGTTTTAATCAATGTTACACTTTCTCGCCTTGCAACTTCACCTCTGTGATCAAAATGCGTATTTATGACAAATATTTTTTTACCAGTGGTCTTGTCTTTCAACTGCACCCAAGTGGCAATGCGTTCGCAGGCAGCATCCCATCCTTTTGAAGGTTTTTCAGGCGTTTCGCTCAACCAGAAGTATCCTGACTTGATAAGAGTAAATTTATTTTTATTGTATAAGATTGGGCTGTATTCCCCTTTTTCTTTCCCGTCCTCTCTTCCTACGCCAATAGCTCCATATTCCGTAAGGTTTACGGTGAGATCCTTTAGTTGATGAGCCAAAACCTCTTGCGTACCTAGGATATCAACTTCGTTGAAACGAATCATTTTTAGTACGTTTTCTTTACGTTGTTCCCAGTTGTTTGGTACATCTTCCGGATTATCATAACGTATATTAAATGTCATAATATTCACATTTGATTGCGTTTTGGTTTGCGCATTTATACTCGCAATAGCAAAAAACATTCCTAGAGTCAATATGATTTTTTTCATAACCTTATATCCAATTTGGTTTTACATTTTTCACTTATTATAATGGTCTGTCCGCTTTTGCAACACCAAAAGTTGGAGACGGTTTGCTTCCCATAAACAATTTCAATTCCCCGCCTTTTACAATCATATCGTGTGTGATATATGATTTTGTGTACGGTTTTCCGTTGTATTCGACTTTTTGTATATAAATATTTGTTTCGCTATTATCTTTTGCGATTACTTTGAACGAAACACCATCTTTCAAATTAATCGTTGCTTCATTAACAGCAGGACTTCCCATTACATAAATACCATTTGCAGGATTTACGGAATAGAATCCCATTGATGACAGTATGTACCAAGCTGACATTTGGCCTACGTCTTCGTTTCCACAAATTCCTTCTGGTTTTGTAGTATAAAATTGGTTGAAAACTTGGCGAACAATTTTTGCCGTCTTCCAAGGCTGCCCAGCAAAAGCATACATATATGAGGTGTGATGTCCAGGTTCGTTTCCATGAGCGTATTGCCCGATGAATCCAGAAATATCAGCCGAAATTTCTTTACCAGTTAATTTTCCAGTATTGTTAAATAATCCATCTAATTTTTTTGTAAAATTCTCATCACCCCCAAATAAATTAATCAATCCGTAAGGATCTTGAGGCACTAACCAGATGTATTGCCAAGCATTACCTTCAACATAATCATCTCTACGGTGGTTTGAGTATAATGGGTCGAATGGTTCTCTCCATTTGCCATTTGTCAATTTTCCACGCATAAAACCAGTGTTTTTATCGAAATATAATTTATATAATTCAGCTCTTTTTGAAAAATATTCGTAGTCCGCTGTTTTACCCAAATCCTTTGCCATTTTGGCAACACACCAATCATCTATAGCATACTCCATTGCATTCGCAACCGATTCACCTTCTAAATCAGCTGGGATATATTGCAATTTTTTAAGATATTTGATGCCCTTTTTATCAAAATCGGCAGTTGTTTTCATGGCTTCGTAAGCAAGCTCAACATCATAATCTCTGTACCCTTTAAAATAAGCATCGGCAATAACCGCAATCGAGTGGTTTCCGTTCATACAATCAGTTTCATTCCCCATAAAATGCCAAACAGGCAATCTTCCTTGTTGTTTGTAAATGGCAAGGAATGATTTTATGATATCATTGACTTTATCATCTT
Organism: Flavobacterium sp.; assembly: GCF_035760125.1. Taxonomy (GTDB): domain Bacteria; phylum Bacteroidota; class Bacteroidia; order Flavobacteriales; family Flavobacteriaceae; genus Flavobacterium. The sequence continues at coordinate 736 of NZ_DASTTN010000018.1, read as the reverse complement.
GAATAATTGTGTAAAGTGGGTGCAATGTTCTGTAGGTGTCCCAAAGTGAAAAAGTCGTGTAGTTTGTAAAATCCGCTTTTTTGTATACTTTCATATCACTACCTCTATAGTCTCCGTTTACATCATTGTAAAGTGAAGGAGCAAACATTGTGTGATACATCGCAGTATAGAAAACCGTTTTTGTATTATCATTAGCCTTTATATCTATTTTTGATAATTGTTTGTTCCATTTTTCATCCGCCGTTTTCACAACCTTATCAAAATCCCAGTCTTTAATTTCTGCTTTTAAATTGACTAAAGCATTTTCACAACTTACAGGAGAAATAGCAACTTTAGAGAAAATCACTTTTCCTTTTTGGCCTTTAAAGTCAATCACAGCTTTCATTTTTGCTGATTTTCCTTCAGTGCCAGTGATTAATTTTGTGTCGTTATATAATGTCAGATTCGAAATTTCTTCTGAAAATTCCATTACAAAAAATATCCTTTGATCCAAAGCCCAACCTTTAGAATAACGATACCCTTCGATTGTGTTTTTGTTTATTTTTTTTATGTAAGTATCTGTTGATTCGTCTCCCCCAACACCGTCAACTAGATCTACCAAGAAATGAGGTTGCTCATCTGACTCGAATGTATATTTATGGAAACCAACTCTTTCCGAAGCTGTCAATTCGGCCTTAACATTGTAACGGTCTAATTTCACGCTGTAATATCCTGGTTTTACAATTTCATTTTTGTG
>NZ_DASTTN010000017.1:0-19812 GCF_035760125.1 Flavobacterium sp. | reverse complement strand
ATCCGGAACTTTTGGAGATGTACAAAAAATTAGGCATCTCTTTGGATGAGCAAAAAAAGATGAACAATATCGCTATGGATATCGTAGTTGACTCCGTTTCGGTAGCTACAACATTCAAAAAAACATTAGGCGAAAAAGGAATTATCTTCATGAGTATTTCCGAAGCCATCAAAGAACACCCAGAATTAGTTCGTAAATATCTTGGTACAGTTGTTCCTCAAAGAGACAACTTTTATGCTGCCTTAAATTCGGCTGTTTTCTCAGACGGATCTTTCTGTTATATCCCAAAAGGCGTTCGTTGCCCGATGGAACTATCTACATATTTTAGAATAAATCAGGCTGGAACCGGACAATTCGAAAGAACATTATTGGTTGCTGATGAAGGTAGTTATGTTTCTTACTTAGAAGGATGTACAGCTCCAACACGTGACGAGAATCAATTACATGCCGCTGTGGTAGAATTGATTGCCTTGGACGATGCTGAAATTAAATATTCTACTGTTCAAAACTGGTACCCTGGAAACAAAGAAGGTAAAGGTGGTGTTTTCAATTTTGTGACCAAAAGAGGATTCTGCGAGAAAAACGCGAAAATCTCTTGGACACAAGTAGAAACAGGATCTGCAATTACTTGGAAATATCCTTCAGTTATCTTAAAAGGAGACAACTCAATTGGAGAATTTTACTCCATTGCCGTTACCAATAATTACCAACAAGCCGATACCGGAACCAAAATGATTCATTTGGGTAAAAACACCAAATCAACCATTATTTCTAAAGGAATTTCTGCTGGAAAATCACAAAACAGTTATAGAGGTTTGGTTCAAATTGGTGCTAGAGCAGAAAATGCCAGAAACTTTTCACAATGTGATTCACTGTTAATGGGAAATCATTGTGGTGCACATACTTTCCCTTATATCGAAAGCAAAAATCCAACAGCAAAAGTGGAACATGAAGCTACAACCAGTAAAATTGGTGAAGATCAAGTTTTCTATTGCAACCAACGTGGAATCCCAACCGAAAAAGCAATTGCTCTTATCGTGAACGGTTTCAGCAAAGATGTGTTGAATAAATTACCGATGGAGTTTGCCGTGGAAGCACAAAAATTATTGGAAATTTCGTTAGAAGGTTCCGTAGGATAGTTTTCTGTTCTAAAAAATACTTAATAATCTTAATGGTTTAAAATACAAAAACAATGTTAAGCATAAAAAATTTACATGCCTCAATAGGTGACAAAGAAATATTAAAAGGGATAAACCTTGAAGTAAATGCAGGAGAAGTTCATGCTATAATGGGACCAAACGGTGCTGGGAAAAGTACACTTTCGGCTATTATTGCTGGAAACGAAAATTATGAAGTAACCGATGGACAAATCTTTTTGGACGGTGAAGATCTTGCAGATCTTGCGCCAGAAGAAAGAGCACACAAAGGTGTTTTCCTTTCGTTCCAATATCCAGTGGAAATTCCGGGAGTTTCAGTGACCAACTTCATGAGAACGGCTATCAACGAAACACGCAAAGCAAACGGTCAGGAAGAAATGCCAGCCAATGAAATGCTAAAAGTAATTCGTGAAAAATCAGAATTATTGGAAATCGACAGAAAGTTTCTTTCTCGTTCCCTTAATGAAGGTTTCTCAGGTGGTGAGAAAAAAAGAAATGAAATTTTTCAAATGGCGATGTTGGATCCAAAACTTGCTATCCTTGACGAAACCGATTCTGGTCTTGACATCGATGCATTAAGAATTGTTGCCAATGGTGTAAATAAATTGAAAAGCGATAAAAATGCTGTCATTGTAATTACTCACTACCAAAGATTATTGGATTATATCGTTCCGGATTTTGTTCACGTTCTTCACAACGGAAAAATTGTAAAATCAGGCGGAGCAGAATTAGCACACGAGCTAGAAGAAAAAGGATACGACTGGATTAAAGGAGAAAACTAAGATGGAGCTTAAAGAAAAATTACTATCGTCTTTTATGGCTTTTGAAGAACGTGTGGATGTTCATTCCGAACTTCACAATGTTCGTACAGCAGCTATAAAAAACTTCGAAAATAAAGGATTTCCAACCAAAAAAGAAGAAAGTTGGAAATACACTTCGCTAAATGCTATCCTAAAAAATGACTTTAGCGTTTTCCCGAAAACAGAAAATGCTATCCAATATAGCGATGTAAAAAAATATTTTTTACACGAAATAGACACTTACAAAGTAGTTTTTGTAGACGGTGTTTTTAGTTCGCATTTATCTTCAACTACTCACGACGGTATCGATGTTTGCTTAATGTCATCGGCATTAAATAAACCAAAATACAAAATGATTATTGACACTTACTTCAACAAGATAGCCAGTAAAGATGAAAGTTTGACTTCCTTGAATACGGCTTTCGCCAATGAAGGAGCCTATATCAATATTCCAAAAAGCAAAGTTGCTGACAAACCTATCGAGATCATGTATTTCTCTACAGGAAGCGAAACCGCCCTTTTGGTTCAACCTAGAAACTTGGTTATTGTCGGTGAAAACTCACATGTACAAATCATAGAACGTCATCAAAGTTTGAACGAAAATCCAGTTTTAACTAATTCGGTTACCGAGATTTTTGCTCAAAAGAGAGCCATTGTAGATTATTACAAAATTCAAAATGACAATCTGGAAGCCAATTTGATTGACAACACTTATGTTTCCCAAAAACAAGAAAGTCACGTTTCTGTTCATACTTTCTCTTTTGGAGGAAACCTAACCAGAAACAATTTGAATTTCTACCACTTTGGAGAAAGATTGACTAGTACCTTAAACGGAATCACGATTATTGGCGAAACTCAACACGTTGATCATTATACATTGGTAAACCACGCAACGCCAAATTGTGAAAGTTTTCAAGATTACAAAGGAATTTTCACTGACCGCTCCACAGGTGTTTTTAATGGTAAAGTATATGTGGAAAGAGAAGCCCAAAAAACAAATGCTTTCCAAAAAAGCAATAACATTCTTTTGAGCGATAAAGCAACCATTAACGCCAAACCGCAATTGGAAATCTTTGCTGATGACGTAAAATGTTCACACGGTTGTACTATTGGTCAACTAGACGAAACTGCTATGTTCTATATGCAACAACGCGGAATTCCTAAAAAAGAAGCCAAAGCATTATTGATGTACGCTTTCTCGAATGCTGTTATCGAAAATATAAAAATACCGGAACTAAAACAACGAATCACCAAAATCATCGCTATGAAATTGGGCGTTAAAATTGGATTTGATTTGTAGTTTTTAACCGTAGGGTTCACTAAGATTTACGCAAAGAGCGCAAAGTATAAATACAATACTTTGCGCTCTTTACACTTTTTACCTTATCTGCTTTGTGATTAAAATTACTTCGTCACACTCAACACAATTCCACTCAACAACCCATTAAAATCAAATTGAGGTTCTTCTGTCAAACCCATTCTTACAATTACCAAATCCATCGACGGAATGATAGCTACCATTTGGCCTTGAAAACCACTGCAATAATACAAATCTCTGGGAGCATCTGGGAAATGGTCTCCTGCATTGAGCCAAAATTGTGCTCCATATCTTCCGTGTGAAGTATCTGTGGGAGTCGAAACATACTTTGCCCAACTGGGATCAAATAATTGTTCTCCGTTCCAATTGCCATTGTGCAAATACAACAAACCTAATTTCGACCAATCTCTTGTTGTTGCCCAACCATAAGACGATCCGACATAATTCCCCGCCATATCTGTTTCTACAAGCATTGAATGCATCCCGATTTTATCAATCAATGCCGAATACCAAAAATCTAAGTATTCTTGGTGTGTCTTGAACTGCTTCCGCAAAATTCCCGAAAGCAAATTGGTTGTTCCAGAAGAATAATTCCAATGTGTGTTTGGTTTGAAAATGGATTGCTTTATTAATTGTGATCGGGTCATATCTTCGGATTGAAAAAGCATCTTTGTTGCATCACAGATTCTGTCATAATATTCATCCCATTTCAAACCCGAATTCATATGCAATAAATCATTGGTCGTAATGTTTTTTCGCTCGTCATTTTGCCATTCGGCAATGGGAGCAGGTTTGTAGATGTCAAATCTTCTTTGTTTTTCAAGTATTCCAAAAAGTGTTCCCGTAATACTCTTGGTCATGGACCAACCTAGAATAACATTGTTTTTCGTAAACCCATCAGCATATTTCTCGGCAATGATTTTATCTTTATAAATAACCAAAACTGAGCGTGTTCTTTTATAATTATATCCTTTGGCATCAAATGCATTGGCAACAACCCGATTCAATTTGGTATAATTCACATTTTCAAAAACCGTGTCATTGGGTTCTATTTCTCCATAAGGGAAAGGAAGTTTACTATTTGATTTTGTCCTTTTGGGAGTTTCATACGGTTTAGTAACATCAAAATCATCATTGATTAATGTTGATCCCAAACCTGCTCTATAAATTGCTTTTCTGTTTTTTAAACCTAAAACATTCGCTGTTGCAAATTTCCCTGATTCATCAATTTCATTGGTGGCCCAACCTAACACATCAAAATCATTGTCGTTTTTTTCAATGAGATCTAGTGAACGGTTGTCAATAAAATGTCCGGAAGCAACGCTTTTTGCAGAAAATCCAGATATCAATTCTAACTTAGGATAATTGGTAAAACCTAAATAAACCAAAAACAGAAAAAAGAAAAAAATGCCTATTTTAAAATATTTGCTCATAATGAAAGATAATTACGCCAATTTAGGAAAAAAAGGAACACTAACTTCAAACAATTAAATTCCATTTCACTTTAAGTAATATCACTCTACACTTTCGTACTATTTTTACAATTATTAACTATTGTTTCTTAGAAAACTAAATCTATTGTATTACTTTTGTATTTAGAAAAATTCTAAATAAAGCAATGTTAGATATTCAGAAAATAAGAGCCGACTTTCCTATTCTTTCACAAAAAGTAAACGGAAAGCCTTTAGTATATTTCGATAACGGAGCCACTTCACAAAAACCGCAAGTGGTTATTGATGCAATTGAAAAGTATTATCAAGAAATAAATGCAAATATTCATAGAGGAGTTCATACATTAAGCCAGTTGGCGACAGATGCCTATGAAGTTTCCCGTGCAAAAGTCCAGAATCACATCAATGCTAAATTCCTTCACGAAGTACTTTTTACTTCGGGGACTACTTTTGGTATCAACTTAGTGGCCAATGGATTTGCTTCCATTCTAAAACCAGGTGATGAAGTATTGGTTTCAGCATTGGAACACCACAGCAATATTGTGCCTTGGCAAATGTTGTGTGAAAAAACAGGAGCTACTCTGAAAGTCATTCCGATGAATGAAAATGGGGAATTGATAATAAGTGAATACGATAAATTACTTTCGTCAAAAACCAAAATTGTAACGGTAAACCATATTTCGAATGCGCTGGGAACTATCAATCCTATCAAGTATATGATTGACAAAGCACATGAAGTTGGAGCAGCAATTTTGATTGATGGTGCACAAGCTGTACCGCATTTAAAACCTGACGTTCAGGCTTTGGATTGTGATTTCTATGTTTTTTCTGGACATAAAATGTGTGGTCCAACAGGGACAGGGATTTTATACGGAAAAGAAGCTTGGTTGAATAAATTACCTCCGTATCAAGGTGGTGGTGAAATGATTAAAGAGGTTACTTTTGAAAAAACCACTTATGCCGACTTACCACATAAATTTGAAGCAGGAACACCAAATATCGCTGGCGGAATTGTTTTGGGAACCGCTATTGATTATATGAATGAAATTGGTTTTGAAAACATTCAGAAACAAGAACTGGAATTATTGGATCACGCCACAAAGCGATTATTGGAAATAGAAGGTTTGCGAATTTTTGGTACTTCTGAAGCAAAAACTTCGGTGGTCTCATTTAACATTGATGGTATTCATCCGTATGACATTGGAACCATCATTGACAAATTGGGAATCGCCGTAAGAACGGGTCACCATTGTGCACAACCGATTATGAATTTCTTTGGTATTCCGGGAACAATTAGAGCCTCATTTTCTTTTTACAATACCAAAGAAGAAATTGACACATTGGTCGAAGCAGTAAAAAAAGCACAAATGATGCTATCTTAAAATAAAAAAATATGAAAATTGTAGCACTCTTGTTTTTGACACTAATTCTTGGAAAAAACTGCCAAAGCCAAAATAATATGGATTTGAGTACAGCTAAAATTGAATACACCGCCAACTCAAGAGGATTGTATAATAACACCGTTATAGAAAATAAAACAGTGTCCGTTACCAAAACAAGAGACGGAAAACCTCTTTCAAACTCTCTCACTGATGCCGAATTGAACACTTTAATAAGTGAATTTCAAAAAGTGAATTTGGAAGAAATTCCGAGTCTAAAAGCTCCTACCGAAAAACGGTTTCATGATGGAGCAGCAATGGCTAATTTAAAAATAACATATAAGGGGAAAACATATGAGAGTCAGACTTTCGACAATGGATATCCTCCTGATAAAATAAAGAACTTAGTAAACACAATACTATCCTTTTCAAAAAAAGTAGAATGACAATAAAAGAAATACAAAACGAAATCATAGATGAATTCTCAATGTTTGACGACTGGATGCAGCGTTATGAATACATTATTGATTTAGGAAAAAATCTTCCTTTAATTAAAGAAGAATACAAAACAGATAATAACCTAATCAAGGGATGTCAATCCAAAGTATGGTTACAAGGAGAGCAAAACGGAGAAACCATTGTCTTTACTGCCGATAGTGATGCGATTTTGACCAAAGGAATAATCGCTATTTTGATTCGTGCTTTTTCAAACCAAAAAGCAATTGACATATTAAACGCAGATACCGATTTTATTGACGAAATAGGTTTGAAAGAACATCTTTCGCCAACCAGAGCTAATGGTTTGGTTTCGATGATAAAAAATATTAAAATGTATGCTTTGGCATTTGATGCCCAGAAAAAAAATTAAAATTATGGAACAAGAAATAAACACCGAAGAATTAGGAGAATCAATCGTAAAAAAATTGAAAACTATTTATGACCCAGAAATTCCTGTAGATATTTACGAATTGGGGTTGATTTACGATGTAATGGTTAATACCGATTATGAAGTAAAAATATTAATGACCCTTACTTCTCCAAACTGTCCAGTAGCAGAGAGTTTACCTAGAGAAGTAGAGGAAAAAGTAAAATCAATCGAGCACATAAAAGATGCTGAAGTAGAAATCACTTTTGACCCACCATGGAGCAAAGATTTGATGAGCGAAGAAGCAAAATTAGAATTAGGAATGTTGTAAAAATTCAGTCATAAAGTTGAAAGTTATAAAGTCATAAAGTTGTGACCTTATGACTTTCGGCATTCGACTTTAAGACAAAAATATGGAAGAAATAATCAATAAAGTCGCGAGTAGTGTTCTGGAAGTTTTCGATCTTGAAGACTATTATCCAGCAGGGATTCGCGTGCAAATCGATATTTCACAATGGCTTTTTGAAGGTTTTTTGTTAAAAGAAAAAGACTTTAGAGAACAGTTAAACAATCAGGACTGGTCACAATATCAAGGCCAATATGTTGCTGTTTCATGTGGTACTGATGCCATTATCCCGAAGTGGGCCATAATCTTGGTCACAATGCATTTGGCTCCCTATGCCAAGAAAATTGTAAATGGCTATATGGAAGATTTAGACTCGGCCTTGTACGAAGAATTACTTCCTAAAATCGATTATAGCACTTATCAGAACAAACCTGTTATCATAAAAGGCTGCTCGAGAAAACCTGTTCCTATGAGAGCTTATGTTTTGGCGGCACAATACCTGCAACCTTACGCCAGAAGTATAATGTATGGAGAAGCTTGTTCGGCTGTCCCTTTATACAAATCGTCTAAAAAATAAAATTTTTTTAACCAGTTGAATTCTAGCTGTTTAATCTTTTCATTATATTTGTATTAGAACTAATACTCTTACAATGAAAAAAATCATACTGTTAGTCTGTCTGCTCCCCCTTTCAACTCTTCTACGCGCACAATCTTCTGAAAAAGATTTAATAAAAAAAACACAAGATGCAGCCAAAACCATAGATGACACAATCCCGAATGGTTGGAAGTCAAATGGGAAAGTTACATTTCTTTTTAACCAAGCAAACTTTAATAACTGGATTGCCGGAGGTGAAAATAGCTTTTCCGGCAACTTGGGATTAGATTATAAAATCGATTATAAAAAAGACGATTATACATGGGAAAACAGGATCCTGGCTTCCTATGGTTTATTGCAAACACAAAATTCCAATTTTGAAAAGAAAACAGATGATCAGATCGAAATAAATTCGATTGCCGCCAAAAAGACAAAAGGATATTGGTATTATTCGTTTTTAGTGAATTTTAGAACCCAATTCACCAAAGGATATTTATATACCAAAGATGCAAATGGTGCCGAAATAAGGGAAGAACACACCAATTTTATGTCACCTGGATATTTACTGTTTGGGCCAGGAATGTATTGGAAAAAGACCGACAATTTTAAGCTTAATTTTGCTCCTTTGACCTCCAAACTCACTTTTGTGGACAGTCGTTATACATCGATTCCTGGTTATGTGGATGGTGATTATTTTGGGGTAGATGCCAATAAAAGTATGTTGTATCAACTTGGTTTCAATGCAACAGCTTATTATAAATTCACAATAATGGAAAACGTTACTGCCGAAAACCTTTTGAATTTATATTCCAATTATTTGAAAGACCCACAAAATATCGACATCAATTACGACTTGATTATAGTAATGAAAATCAATAAAATATTATCGGCGAATCTAAATTTTCAAGCCATTTATGATGATGATGCCTTTGCCGGTTTCCAAACCAAAGAAGTATTTGGTGTCGGGCTGAATTATAATTTTTAAGACAAATAAAAAGACCTTTTAACAATTGCTAAAAGGTCTTTTTGTTTATTCATTATCTTCTTTCTCCTCCTTCTCCACGGCATCTTTATAATCTGGATATAAAAATTTATTGTATGGAAAACGGGTAATGTGTATTTGTCGAACAGCTTCATAAACACGCTCTCTAAATTCTTCAAAATTCTCTTTTTGAGTAGCTGAAATAAACAAAGCATTCTGCTCTCCTAATCGGTGCATCCATGTCTGTTTCCACTCTTCAAGTGTAAAATGTCTTGGAGTTTTTTCAGTCATTAAATCATCTTCGTCAATTGTCAAATGTTTATAGGCATCAATTTTATTGAAAACCATTATAACCGGTTTATTATTGGCTTTAATATCCAACAATGTTTGGTTTACCGACTCGATATGATCTTCAAATTCAGGATGCGAAATATCAACAATATGTAATAATAAATCAGCTTCACGAACTTCATCCAATGTACTCTTGAACGAATCTACTAATTGAGTTGGTAATTTTCTAATAAATCCAACGGTATCCGAAAGCAAGAAAGGTAAATTTTTGATAACCACTTTTCGAACAGTGGTGTCTAATGTTGCAAAAAGTTTGTTTTCCACAAATACATCGCTTTTCCCGATAGCATTCATCAAAGTCGATTTTCCAACATTGGTATAACCCACCAAAGCAACACGAACCATAGCACCTCGATTACTGCGTTGCACTCCCATTTGTTTATCTATGGTTTTAATCTTCTCTTTCAATAACGAGATACGATCACGTACGATACGTCTATCTGTTTCTATCTCGGTTTCTCCAGGTCCACGCATTCCGATACCTCCTTTTTGACGTTCCAAGTGTGTCCACATTCCGGAAAGTCTCGGTAATAAATATTGGCATTGTGCCAGTTCCACCTGAGTTCTGGCATAAGAGGTTTCGGCTCTTTGAGCAAAAATATCAAGAATAAGATTGGTACGATCCAGTATTTTGCAATCAATTAATTTAGAAATATTCTTTTGCTGGGAGGGTGATAATTCATCATCAAATATCAAAGTCGATATATCATTCTCTTTTACAAAAAGACAAATTTCTTCTAGTTTACCAGTCCCAACGAAAGTCTTAGGATTGGGACGTTCCATTTTTTGCGAAAAACGTTTCACTACTTCACCACCTGCGGTAAATGTCAAAAACTCCAATTCATCAAGATATTCATTGAGTTTCTCTTCACTTTGGTTTTGGGTAACAATACCAACAATAGCTGTTTTTTCGAAATTTATTGTTTCTTTTTCTAACATGTCTTTAAATAAGAATGCAAATTTAATGATTTGATGGCTATAATCCCTTTTTATGCCATTATAAAATAATCACTAAAAATCGGAGTTCGATTATTAGTTTCTTCTTTTTGGAGAATGATGGCAAAAAAACAAAATGCCTCCCTTTAGCCCCGATTGAAGCGGCATCCTTTATGTTTTTTCTTTAAAAACATAAAGATATAGCGGAAAGCGAGAGAATATTGTCAAAAACACCAAGTGTTTCTGCTTCAAAAAAAATACCCCTCATCTCTGAAGGGTATCATTATATAAAATAATTGTTGAATAATTATTTTTTGGACAATTTGGAAAGCAATCTCAAAAATTCAATATACAACCACACTAAAGTTATCATTAAACCCATTGCTCCGTACCATTCCATGAATTTTGGCATTTTTTGCTCAACTCCTTTTTCTATTCTGTCAAAATCCAAGAACAAGTTTAATGCTGCAATTACAATCACAAATACACTAATACCAATACTCATCATAGAGTTTCCATAATGTACAGGCGTAAAACTAGTAAACATTGAGAACAACCAAGAAATTAAATAATAAGTAGCAATTGCACACGTCGCAGCAACAACAACCGATTTGAATTGCTCAGTTACTTTTACAATTTTATATTTATACAACCCTAGACAAACAGCAAAAGTGACAAAAGTCGCACCTACAGCTTGTGTTACAATTCCAGGGTACTGGACTTCAAAAATAGCTGAAACTCCACCAATGAACAACCCTTCAAAAAGCGCATAACCTGGTGCCAAATAAGGAGAATATTGAGGTTTGAATGCCGAGATTACAACCAAAATTAATCCAACGATCGCACCTCCAAATGCTGGGACTATTGGGTTCATCCCATTAAAAGTAGCCCACCAAATTACCGTTGCCGAAGCAGTAAGCAATAAAAAAAGAATTAAACTTCTATTGATTGTACCTGCCAAAGTCATGTCTTGATTCTCATCAATAACTGTGGCTTGATGCACGTCATCTTTTCTTGAAACTGCAGTTGAAAATGTTTTGTTGTTTAAAAAAGGGTTATTCGAATTCATAGTTTTCAAATTTAAGTTTTATCAAATATAAATTATATTCTTTAGAAGAATGTTTAAATTTTATTAATTTATTTTCCCGCCAGCCATGATCTCGGGTTGGTGTAGGTTGTATTTTGGGTAATCGCAAATTTCAATATTGTTTTCCCGTCGCCATTGGTTTTTATTTTTCCTAAACTTTGTCTTATGCTCACGTTATCTCCTTTAGTGACATTCACGGAGCTCAAGTTTTGATATATGGTAAAAAAATCTCCATGTTGTAACATTACCAATTTATTCACGGGTGAAATAATGATAACGCTCGTTACAATTCCTGCAAAAACGGCTCTGGCACTGGCACCTGAATCCGTAGTGAATTCCAATCCACTGTTGTGGATTTGAAGTTCTTTATACACCGGATGGAATTGATCACCATAACCCAAAGAGATAAATCCTCTTTCGACCGGCCAAGGCAATTTTCCTTTATTCGCTTTAAAATTATTCGAATCCACTTTATCTTTAGGTGACAAATCCATTTTTGTGGTTGAAACAGCTACGGCGGGGTGGGCCACTGATGTCTCCTTCGCAACGACTGGCACTTCCTGAGCAATGGCTTTTTCAACTTCCTTTGGAATCGGAATGGGTTTTGGTTTTGGTTTCGAATTCGCTTTTGCTTGTGCTGCAGCTAATGCATTGGCTTTCTCAATTTCTTTTTTCTTTTCTAATGCTTTGGCTTTTTCTAAGGCGATGGCTTTGGCTGCTGCTTCTGCTTTGGCTTTTGCAATTGCGACGGCTTTAGCCTTTTCTTTTGCTATTTTTTCCGCTTTTTCCCTAGCCGCTTTTCTATTGGCTTCGGCAATAGCTTCACGAATTAATTTGTCGATTTTTTTATCTATTGTTTTAGCCTCTTGCTGCTTTTTCTTGATCGCAGCTATGATTTTCTTTTTGTCTTTCTTTAAAGACTCAACCAGTTTTAATTGTTCCTGCTTTTCTTTTTCCAAAGACAATCGCTCCTTATCATTTTCGGCTATAAGTATTTCTTTGGCACTTTTTTGAACATCCAATTTGGCATTAAACGTATAAAGCACGTTTGACTTGTGTTGTATTTCAATTCCTTGATTGCGTCTATAATTCGTATATTGCTTCATATACTGTGCTCTTTTATAGGCCTGTAAAAAACTTTCCGATGACAACAAAAACATCGCTCGACTTTCTTCCGAGCGGCTTTTATAGGATTGGATAATCATTTTGGCATAGTCCTCTTTGAGCAATTGTAGTTCCTTTTCTAATTTTGCTATTTGAGCTTGATTGGCTACAATTGAATTTCCTAGAAGTGAAGTTTGCTTTTCGGTAGTTGCAATTAATTCTTCCTTAAGTTTGATTTTATTGCTTTGCAAAACAATCGCTTTAGTCGCTGTTGTTTCTTTCTTCTTTACCGTTTGAAGTTTGGTTTCGTTTTCACGAATCTCTTGTTGAATTTTAACTTTACGCTCTTCTAATTTTTTTTGCTGATTGTCTTGACTCCAAAGTGAAGCCGTTGTAATTATAAAAATAAAACTCAGAAAATATTTTAACATCGCAAATTATATAAGGTGCAAACTTAATGAATGATTTTATTAAAAAACAGCACTAATTTATTTTCAAAAATAAATTAGTGCTGTTTTGTTCTTACAAAAACTACATATTATACAACCAAGATGCTGGGTTGTTGTAGGTTGTATTTTGTGAAATAGTGAACTTCAAGATTGTTTTTCCTTCTCCATTGGTTCTTATTTTCCCCAGACTTTGTTTGATATTTACTTTTTCTCCTTTGCTCACAAAAACAGAACTTAAATTTTGATATACCGTGAAGCAATCTCCATGCTGAATCATTACAGCTTTATTCACAGGAGACAGAACAATAACACTGGTCACTTCACCACCAAAAACTGCTCTCGCATTTGAACCTTGCTCTGTCGTGATTTCTACTCCACTATTGTGCACCACAAGACTTGGATAAACAGGATGCGGTTGATCCCCAAACGGAAGAGACACAAAACCTTTTTCAACAGGCCAAGGTAATTTTCCTCTATTAGCCCTAAAATTATCTGCCAGTATTTTAGATTCAGCAGTTAGCACAATTTTTGACGAAGTGTAAGCTGCTACTGGAGCATTTGGATTTTCACTTGCTGCTTTTCTATTTGCTGCGGCAATGGCTTCGCGAATTAAGCGATCGATTTGACGGTCGATTGCTCTTGATTCCTGTTGCTTTCTTTTAATTTCGGCTGTGATTTTTTTCTTATCTTTTTTGATTGAATTCACCAACTTCTGTTGTTCTCTTTTTTCTTTTTCAAGAGATAATTTTTCTTTGGTATTTTCAGCTAATAATTTCTTTTTGGCTGCTTTTTGGATATTTAGTTTTTCATTATACCCTAAAAGCTCATCCGTTTTGGATTTGATTTCTTCACCCTGCATTTTTCTATAACTCGTATATTGTTTCATATACTGAGCTCTTTTGTAGGCTTGTAAAAAGTTCTCTGATGACAATAAAAACATCGCTCTACTTTGCTCAGATCTACTTTTGTAAGACTTGACAATCATCTTGGCATAATCTTCTTTAAGAATAACCAATTCTCTATTCAATTTATTGATTTTCATTTGATTGATATACATGTCATTACTAAGAATCTTAGTCTGTTTCTCAGTAGTATGAATCAATTTTTCTTTCAATTTTATTTTATTGCTTTGCAAAATAATCACATTAACGGCGGATTTTTCTTTTTTCTTCACCGATTGCAATAATTTTTCATTGTCCAAAATTTCCTGTTGAATTTCGGCTTTACGCTTTTCTAGTTTTTCTTGTTGCGATTCCTGCCCCCAGATTACTGAGGTAGTGCATAAAAAAAACAGGCCTAAGAGAAATTTTCGCATCTTACAATTATATTTGTTCAAATTTACTTAATTAAAATCCTTTTATAACCATTTGGAACACTATATGGAAAAGTAAGTTCTTCATTTATGGTTATAGTGTTGTATCCTAAATTAATTTCCGTTTTGCCTTTTTCCTGTTCGGCATTAATGGCAATATCTGATGGAATTTGGGACTCATTATACATTTTATAATCCGAATAAGAAACTTCGATCTTTCTGTTTTCGGCAATTTGGGCAATCTCTTGTTTGTTTAACAGAAATTTATCTTTGTCTAAAAAGAAATACTTCTTGGTGTTGTCATTCGAAACATTTTCCAATCGATACGTCTGGTCAACTAACGAATCTTTGTAATTCCCTTTGGTTAAATCATCCATTGCTTGACCAACTAAGATATTTTGCACTTTATCAAAATCCAAATCTGTGCCTAACCATTTGCTCAATGTACTAAAATCACCTTCAAAATAACTAGCATTCAGCTTCTCATAATAACTTACTGTAGTTGGCGTTATCAAGGCTTTGGCCATAGTAATCCCCAGAAAACGAATGCTTACCAAAATTTGTTCGTTCTTTTTAATTTTAATTTCCGCCGTTAAATTTTGAGTTTGTTTTTCATCACTATACTTTACATTGGATTTTATGTATAGTGTCTTAAAATCGTTTTTGTTGGCATAGTGATTTTTAATAATTCGCTCTGCTGTCATGCGATTTGTATCTGTACTTTTACTCTCATTCACCACTTTTGCCTTTGCTTTACAGGACACCAATGTCAGTGAACTGCCCAAGCAAACCATAAAAACAAAAAGTACTCTTACTAGAAATCGATTCATTATTTTTTTTCTTTTAATAATTGATTGGCTTTATTGAAATATAATTCTTTTTTGGAGGCGTCACCTAATCCGTTATAGGCTTCTCCGAGCTGTATATTGAAATTGATTTCTAAATTTTTATTTTCCACTACATAATCTAAACCCATTTCCAGAATGTCTTTCGCTTTCTTGAACAATTGCAACTGATTATTGGCCATACCTGCATAATAATAAAACTGTGGTTCTGCAGGATAAGTATCAATCATTGCCATTGATTTTTTGACTACGGGTTCAAACTGTTTGAGTTCGGTATTGGCTTCAAGCCAAAGCAAATTGGTCTCCAAATCAATTTCTGAACTATTTTTCTGTGATAGATCATAATATTTAATTGCCTTTTCCCATTGCTTTTTATTATGATAAAACTTGCCTATTTCCTTGGCTACATTTATGGATGGATCATTTTTAAAATAGCCGATTGCATTATCCAAATCAGTTACAAACTGTGGATTGGCATTGGTAAAAAGTAAAAATTCATTCAGGATTCGGTGTTTTATTTTGGAATCAATTTTAGAACTAGCCAAAACCATATTCATTGATTTTACTGCATTGGCACCATCGTTATTATCGAGATAATTTTTGAACAAACTCACTTG
This sequence comes from Flavobacterium sp., assembly GCF_035760125.1. Classification (GTDB taxonomy): domain Bacteria; phylum Bacteroidota; class Bacteroidia; order Flavobacteriales; family Flavobacteriaceae; genus Flavobacterium. The sequence continues at coordinate 4,218 of NZ_DASTTN010000017.1, read as the reverse complement.
TGCCCAAACCGACTCAGGAATTTCTTTTTCTAATTTCTTAGCAACTTCCATTACTTTATCTTCATCATTATTGTTTGAATATAGGAATATCAAAGCAATATAATTGGATTCTTCTTTTGGATTTTTATCAATCTGCGCTTTTAAATTGTCAATCTCCGAATTTTGATATTTCCCTTCAGATAAGATTTCCATTTTATACATTTCTCTTCTTTCCGTTTTTCCAACCTTTTCGTTCAACTCATTAATTAACGCTAAAGCCTTGTCGTGTTGTTTGGTTACCATATAAAGAGAAACCAAATCTTCTTTATATTCTGCATCGAAAGGAATAATTTTATTAACAAAGATTATGGCTTGATTGAAATCTTTGGTTTCATAACACACATCATAAAGTCCTACCCAAAACCATTTATTGTTGGGGTCAATTTGAGTGGCATGCTCATAAGAGGAATAAGCATTCTTATAATCTTTGGAATATTGGTAATTCTTCCCCATTTCGAAATAAATCGTAGCATCATTGGGTTTCAATTTTAAACATTGTTCCAATGCTACCAGCGATTTATCGTAATTTTCTATGCTTTTTTGAAAAATAGATTCGTAGAAAAAATCTTGAAATTTGTCCCCTTCCATTTTAATTTCCTCAGGTTCTGTTTGCGCCAATACCGTAACAGTATTGCTTAGCAAAACAGAAAAAGCGAATATGAAAGTCCATTTTTTTTTCATCGAAAAGAAGTCTTTGGGAACAAAATCAATAGTTTTGTTCTCCTTTGCAAAATAAATTAAAAAAACAACAAAGCAGCATAATAAAAACTTAAATAATGCTGCTTGATATTTTTAAATATATGCTTTAAATTATTCCAGAACCGAATAATCGCCAATGCTTACATTCGTAAATTTTCCATCAAAACTAGCATGATTTCCAATCATTGCATTGTCTAAACTGGCATTTTTTATATGTGAATGCGTTTGTACCAAACTGTTTTGAATAGTGCTGTTTTGTACATGACAGGCATCTCCTAATGATACATTTGGCCCAACAGTAGCGTTAATTAAAATTACATTCTCTCCAATATAGCAAGGCGGAATAATAGTTGAATTTTCCAATTTTACACTTTCATCAACCAAATTGATTCCGTCACTATGAAGAAATCCTAACATTCTGGAATTGGTTTCTACAGTAACATCTTTGTTACCGCAATCCATCCATTCATCTACTTTTCCTGGAACAAATTTCATGCCTTTTGCCATCATTTGTTTTATTCCGTCATTAATTTGATATTCTCCGCCGTGAATGATGTTATTATCCAATACCAATTGAAGTTCATTTCTTAAAACACCAATATCTTTAAAATAGTAAATTCCGATAACGGCAAGATCCGAAACAAATTCTTTTGGTTTTTCCACCAATTCGATTATTTCATTTGCTTCATTTAAGTTTACCACACCAAAAGCTTCCGGTTGATCTACTTGTTTTACCCAAATAACACTGTCGGCATCTTTATCCAAGTCAAAATTAGCGCGAATTAAAGTATCGGCATAAGCAATAACGGCTGGTCCGCTCAAAGAATCTTTGGCACACATAATGGCGTGACCCGTTCCAAGTGCCTCATTCTGATAATAAATAGTTCCTTTGGCTCCTAACTTTTGGGCAATTGCAATTAAATCTTCTTCAACTTTTGTTCCAAAACTTTCATGAATGATGAAAGCAATTTCTTCAATATCTTGGTTTAAAACTCCAGCGATATCTTCTACCAAACGGTGAACAATTGGTTTTCCAGCAACTGGGATTAAAGGTTTAGGAATGGTTAATGTATGTGGGCGAAGACGTGATCCACGTCCAGCCATTGGTACGATTATTTTCATTTTGGTTGGTTATTTTAAATTAAAGATTTAAAATTTTATAGAACTTTTAAATTGTTTAATTTTTGAATTATTAATGTTTTTATTTAACTCCTGTACTTCCAAATCCTCCTGCACCTCTTGAAGTTTCGGTTAATTCCTGTACTTCAATCCAATCGGCTCGTTCGTGTTTGGCGATGATAAGTTGGGCAATTCGTTCTCCATTTTCGATAACAAATGAATCATTGGATAAATTTACTAAAATTACTCCTATTTCGCCTCTATAATCAGCATCGACTGTTCCGGGAGCATTAAGAACGGTGATGCCATTTTTAGCTGCTAATCCGCTTCTTGGTCGCACTTGGGCCTCATAACCTATTGGCAATTCTATGAAAAGACCTGTTTTTACTATGGTTCTTTCCAAGGGTTGCAAGGTTATTGATTGAGTTAAATTTGCCCTTAAATCCATTCCCGCAGAAGCAATGGTTTCGTAATTTGGCAATGCATGCTGTGATTTGTTGATGATATTTATTGTCATTATTTTTTAATATAAAATATGTTGATTACGGAATGCCCTAGCCCTGATAATAGTGGAAATCCTTGTTGGCCGGGGTTCGGCCAGCAAGATTGCAACGGATAGCAGGAAATAGCTCCTAATTTTTAGTTGGACGTTTTAAAATTCGTAAAAGTGTTTCTTTTTCGTTGTAATAGATAAAACCCATAAATATTGCCAAAAGTGATATCCCGATAAAATAATTCCCGCTAAAACCATAAAACGAAATGCATGAAAAACCAGTAGATAGAGTAAGGTATCCTACTATTTTTCTCTTGTCGTAAGGTATTGGATAATATTTATTCCCGAGATAATATGAAATGAACATCATGCTTCCATAAGCTGAAATGGTAGCAATCGCCGAACCATAATAGCTGTATTTTGGGATCAATAAATAGTTCAATACCAAGGTTACCACTGCACCAACTATGGAAATATAGGCTCCAACATAAGTTTTATCGATCAGTTTATACCAAACAGAAAGATTGGTGTAAATTCCTAAGAAAAAATTAGCCAAAATAATAAGTGGAACCACTTTCATTGCCTCCCAATAAGAGGAATTAGGAATCATAACTTGTTTCAAAAGATCGGCAAATACGATTACGGACAATAAAATAAAGGATCCGAAAATGACAAAATATTTGGTAACTGTCGCATAAGTTTGTTGTGCATTTTCATCCGAAGCATGGCTAAAAAAGAAAGGCTCAATCCCTAGGGTATAAGCAGTTCTATACAAGACCATAAAAAGCCCCAATTTATAACAGGCCGAATATACTCCTACTTGTTCCGCCGCAATATTGGCAGGTAATAATTTACCTAAAAGGATTTTGTCAAACTGTTCGTTAATCGCAAAGGCTATTCCGGCAACCATAATAGGCAATCCATAACGCATCATTCGTTTCCAAAGTTCGTAATCGAATTTCCATTTTATTGTAAAATAGTCCGGAAACAGCACCACAAAAGTTAGAAAACTGGCTATGATGTTGGCAAGAAAAATATAACCAATCTGGAAATTTTCAATATAAACGGAACTAAGAAAACTATCGGGTTGTGACACCGAAATGCTTGGTAAATAGAGTAAAAAGAACAAATTGAACGATAGATTGACTACTACATTTCCAATTTTGATCAAAGCATAAAATTTTGGTCTTTGATTGGCTCTCAACTTAGAAAAAGGGACAATAACTAAAGCATCCAATGCTAAAATCCAAATGGAATAGGTGATGTATTGTGTATCGACTCCAGACCAAAGTGCTAAAGAATTTCGAAACATTAACGCTATAAAAACAAAAAAAATTGTAGACCAGAAAATGGAAACAGTAGTCGTTTCGACCACGCTTTCCTTGTTTTTCTCAGAATTATAAAATCTAAAAAAAGCGGTTTCCATACCATAAGCAAGAATGACATTAAAAAAAATCATCCAAGCAAAAATTATGGAAACTTTACCGTACTCAGCCTGAGGTAATAGTCCCGTATATAGTGGCACCAGCAAAAAGCTGAACATCCTTGGTACTACTGTGGCAAGTCCGTATATGGCCGTTTGTTTAAAAAGCTTTTTATATAATCCCAAAATTAATTTTCTGTTAATTATTATAAAACAAAAATAACCAATTCTTTGGTTACTTTTAATGTTTTGTAGCTGAATAAAGTTTCAAAAATGAAATTGCAATTATGTTAATCCCTCTTCGTTTAGCATTTTTAAAAAATGAAAGCCCCTTGGTTCATACCCTTGATTATAATAAAAACGATGGGCAGTAAAATTACCAGTGAAAGCATCCAAAACAATAGCGGTACATCCTTCAGCTCTGGCTTTTACATCAATATAGTCA